>NZ_JBNJLK010000004.1:0-267903 GCF_051195255.1 Falsirhodobacter sp. 1013
GAAACCTACCTCTCCGCAATCGCGTTGGCCGCAACCGTCCTGTTTTGGCTGTGATCAAGAACGAGTCCTGACCCTAGCCTTTGATTCTGTGAAGTTAGCTACCGAGGTTGCGGATCAGGGCCTTATGCTGCGCCCCTGTATTTACCTAGACAAGATAAAAGCAAGTCGGGCCCGCGAGTTCTTGTGGAATGCTGTCCAAGATAAATCTGAGCCAGATGGATTGACGTTCTGTAGATCGGTTGTGAAGAAGTTCCTCCCGCTAGCGGCCACGTTCAAGCACGGGGGCTTCTCTGAAGAGCGCGAATGGCGGATACTTTCGCCGATATTGGACCTTGATGATCCTCGCATCATGACCAGAACCGGCCGTTCCGGGCCGATCCATTTCCTGACATACTCATTCCCTAAGTCGGGATCGACCAGCCTGGCCTCCCTGACCGCCGGTCCCGGCGAGGATGAAGATCAGGCAAAACGCGATGTCGCACGGATTTCAGGCTCTAGTGGCTGGGGTCATCTGTACATCAACGCGTCGGAAATCCCTTACAGGACGCCGCCGTCGGTATAAACATGGAGGCGCGGGAGCGAGCCTCATCTTCTTTACGAGTGGTACTAGATGACGCGCGAGTAGCCCACTCCAGAACCACTTTGCCAGAATCATGCCGGCCGCTGTAGCACGCACAAGTTTGTTGAAAGAGGCACGCAGTGCTCGAGTTCATTAAAGAGATCTTCCAAAGCGCTCGAGAACGCTACGCAACACCCCTGTTCGGCACTTACGCGTTCTTTCTGGTGGCCTTCAACTGGAAGGCATTTGCCATACTGCTTTTTCGGAGATCAGGAACTGCTTGAGCGATTAGCGTTGTTCGATCGTTTCGCTTTGTCCCTTGGTGTCAGGTACATCTACCCACTCGGAGCAACGATGACAGTGCTAATCTTGGGACCGTTCCTCAAGGCAGCCATTGCCCGCCTGACATCTGGAGCAACACGGAACCTAGAGCATATCGCACAGCGGCATGTCCATCACCGCAGGGAAGATCAGCTGGACTTTAAGATTGAGCTAGCAAAGAAAGAGGCTGATCTAGCGGAACAGGATGCTCGACGTGCGAGAGCTAGCGAAGAAACAACACGCGCCACAGCCTCATCAGACGAAAACATCCGTGCTATTGAGGATCCTGAGCTCAAAAAGGAAGCGCGAGACGCTGTCGTTCAATCTCTGGTAGACTCTGAGCCAGTGTTCAAGAGACCACGCGTGGGGCGCCTTGAAAGAATAATCCTGAAACTCCTAGCATACAGCGCCTACAGTCCAGAGGCGCTGGAAAATCGGATTCGATCTGAACTTCCCGAGTCTGCCGAAGTCCCAGATGCGGTGGTTAAGTCAGACATCAGAAGCGCGATAGATACGCTCACCCATAAGGGGATGATTGAGATGAGATCGCCGGGCATCATCTCCATCACGGAGGACAGTCTACCCTACGCGCCTTGACACGTCAGTCGTCGCTCTACCCTCTCCTCGATCATGGGCGACCACTGTTCGGCGCAGGCAGCGGCCACGCCGGGGAAGGTGGCGCTGCGCAGCTTCCAGCGATCGGGGCCGGGGCTGGCGCGGTGGATCTTCGACCAGGCGGCGTGCCGGACCGAGTCCTCGGCCTTGCGGGGCGGGGTCAGGCGGTTGGTTGGCGCCCGCTGCGGCAGGCCCCGCAGGTAGAAGCCGGTCGCCTTGAAGTAGGGTTCCCCGAACCACCACGGCTGGACGATCTGCGGACGGGGCAGGTCAGCCGGCATGAGGGCCTTGGCATGCTTGTGCATCACCGGGTTCTCGACGGCGATCCGTGGGACCGGCGCCCTCCAGCAGGCGGCGAACAGGTCAGCGGCCTCTGCAAGCTCTGCCCACATCTCCTTCAGAGTCCGTCCGCGAGGCGGGGCGGACAGCCACCGCACACCGGTGTTGCAGAGTCGGGTGCATGGCGGGTGCGCCACAACCAGCATATCCCAGCCGTCATTCAGGTGGTCCCGCACATCACCCATGATGTGGTGGTTGCTGCCGTCGTCGGCCGGCAGTAGGTCGCAGGACCACACTTCGTGCCCCCGCGCCGCAAAGGCCCGCCGCATGGTGCCGCTCGTCTCGCAGCCGATCAGGATCCGCATCGGGGTCATGCTCCACCTCCCGAAATCCCGGCCTCAACCGCCGCCACCCCTTCGCTGAGGGTCGCCAGTGTCCGCGCCGGATCGCTGCCCGTGCGCAGGTCGTGCTGGGCGTTCACTAGGTAGGCGAGGGCGGTGGCCAGCGCTGAGTAAGTCGAGGAACCATGGGGCGGAAGTTGTCTTTCGGGCATGTCTCGCTCCGTAGGATCTAGGGTGGCCCCGAGCCTTGAGCAGCGCGGGGACGAGACAATCGATGTTGAAAACGCTAGCCTAAGTTAAGATTGTGGATCTGGGGGGCCCCCGTTCGAGCCGGGGAGTCGGTACCACTAAAGCACCTCTCAGAGGGTGCCTTGCAAAGTGGCCGCTCCTCGGAGCGGCCTTTTTCTGTTTTAGGAACACGTGCCGACCCTCGTTATCACGATCCCAATCCGGGATGATCATACCGTTGGTGATCGCCATCTTGTGAATGTCGGGGCCCCCGAGGCCCCGAACCTTGCGTTTCGGCCGGAGGCCGTCAGCGCAGGATGGAGGTCGGCTGATCCTTCAGCCAGATGTCCATGTTGTGCCGCGCGATGTTGATGGCGTCCTTCTCCGTGCGGTACTTGTTGAACAGCTCGTTTTCTTCGGCAGTGCGTTGCTTGTTGTTCTTCAGCGTGTGGAACTGGTGGAAGACATGGCCCGCGCGCGCGCTGCGTTCGCGCGGCTTTTCCATCATCGCGTCCACGCCGTCCCAGCGGGTGAAATGGCGCAGGGTGGCATCCACATCCTCGGCGTAACGGGTGCCGTTCAGGTAGTGGGGTTGGTGGAAGTGCAGGATGTGTCCATCCTGACGGTCGGCGCGCCGGATTTCCTGCTCCACCTCTTGCGGCTTGTTGAGGTTGCGGGTCAGGGACAGGTTGAAGATCGGATCCAGAACATCCGCCGCCAGCCCCGAGCGCTGGATGGCCAGGGGCAGGGCGATCTGGTCCTGCCAGGGGCGCCGGTGGGGAATGTCATCATAGGCGTCCAGCGCCAGCGCCACGGCCATCCATTCCGCGGCAAAGGTGGAGTCGCTTGGAAAGCTGACCATGCCGGCATTGAAATAGGGGATGCTGGGCAGGGGCACCCGGCTCAGGCGCACGCGCTTCTCGGGGATGGGCATGTCGAACTTCTCGTACACGCGGTCCCACCAGGTCTGATCCTTGCCCCAGGTGAATTTTCCTTCCGGCACGACGCCCACCTGTCCTGCCTTGGCCAAAAGGTTGATGTCGAACGACCGGGCGATGGCGATGTCGGTGTCAAGGAAGATGGAGTGCTTCGACATGCGCGGCTGGCAGGCGGCCACGATCTTGTTGCCTTGCTTGTAATAGGGCTGGAACTCTCCGGCCGGCATGAAGCGAAGGTCGACGCCGGTGTGCCGGTAGAATTCAGTGATATACGCGGGGACGAGGTGCCGTTTCGTTTCGGGGCAGTAGGCGATCACTTCCGCTTGCGGAAAGTGCATCCGCAAGGTGCAGCTCAGGATAATGCTTTCAAGAAGAAGCGCGGGAGGATCAATGACATAGAAGAACGAAACGTCATGGTCGTTTAACATGGGGGAGGCGCTTCCGGATTGTTGGAACGGGCAGCCCAACTATCGCGAGAGGGTTCCGGCTTGGCAACCATCAAACGTCCATCCTGTGCGAGGGAGCGGGTCGGTCGCACGATCGGCTGAATATGAGCGTTCTTTGATGGTTTGCGTAGGCAGGACGGGCCCTTGGATCAAGCGCAACTGTGAGATGTAGGCTTTGATTCAACCACACGAGCCTACGCTAAAATTGTTGGTCATCTGGTTGGGACAAGAGGATGATTTTTTTCCGCTGCGACGGCAAGCGGGCGTCCTGCAGGACCTTGAAACGCTGCATCTCAACCGGCGTGGACCATGAAAACTTCGCTAACACTGCCGTCGCGGCAGACGACGAAGATGGGAGAGAAACTGCTTGTATCGCGGATTTTGACCGCCCATGAGGTCATTTGGTGACGACGCCAGAAGGGACCAGGGGTCCACATATGGTGTCGCTGCAACCCGACATCTTCGAGCTTTTCCTAAGCTTCGACCCTCATGGGCCATCGATGTCGCTCGGCGGCGGCAACATCCCGTACGATGCTCCGCCGCCTGCGGGCGTACCCCGGATGGACACCATCACGCTTTTGAAAGTCGGCGTCAACCGACTGGGACCGATGGATGCGGCACTAAAATCTGCATCAGGCGCAATAACAAACTATTACCGCTTCCATCAGGCTGAAAACATGCCTTGAACCGTCTGCTCGCCGAGGAGCCGGGAGATATTGCCCATCGGAAGATCGTTGTTGCAGACTTCGGCGTTGAAGCGTGATGTCCCCTTGCCCAGCTGGAACTCATCACGCGTTCGGTCTGGGCGGTGCCGAGGGCGCTGAAACGGTTCATGACTGCCACGCGGAGGTGGACTTCGGCCATTTGCCTGTCCGGATCTCGGGAGGCGATGTGCTCACCGAAGGACTTCAGGCCGCGCATTGTCGCCTTGATCCGGCTCCGGGCGTGATGGGTCGGACCCGTGCTTCCAGTTGGCCCGCCCAGGGCGTTTTCTGGTTCGAAAGATGTCGTTGCGGGTCCGGGCGGGCGGGCAGTTCTCTTTCCAGAAGCGTCCGTTCCTGCGGATCGGGATGATGGCCATGCCGCCCCGCCTTGAAGGCCAGCCACACCATCCAGCCAGATCAGCAGCGATCCGCGCCGCCTCAGGCCCTTGTTGTAGGAGAACCAGTTCGTCGTGCGGTAACGGGCAGCTTCGGCACCGGCTTGATCGACCGCGCCGTCGCTCCCATCGAGAAGAGCGGCGCCCGGCTTGGAGGGGCCATTCGCCCGATGGAAAGTATTGGCCCCCTGATGGACGCGATCGGCAAGGCCGACAGCCTGTTCGGGCTACCGAACTTTAAGAAGCCGCTGGACGATGCTGGCGGCAGCGCGGGCAAGGCGGCCAAGCAGATAGATGAAATGCAGGAGGCGGCTGATCGCTGGCGCGAGCACATCGAGCAGGTCGGTCTGCCGCTGGATAAATACAATACTGACATGGCCGAACTGGCGAAGCTCCAGAAGGCGGGCCTGCTGACCATGAGCGAAGTCGCTCGGGCGCAGCGCTTGGTGAACGACGAGTTTGCGGATGTCCCTAACCTGCCGTGAGGATCCTTAAGGTCGAAGTTCGGCACCAAGCATTCCGGGTGATCGCAGGGAAACACCAGGCATAGAGTTCGCCTCGGCGTACACGGCGAGGCTTCACCTCATGCTCTTGAAACCTTGCGGAACAGCGAAGAACACATTGTCAGGCACTCGTCGAAGCAGCTGGGCGATCACGATAGAAGACATCATCGTGGCAAGGAACATGATCGCAATGAACGCCTCGCCGCCTATACGACCGAGCAGGGGCAGCATGGAGAAGAAGGATATGGCGACAAAGAACTGGTGCAGCAGGAACAGCTCCAACGATCGACGACCGAGATATTCAAAGCCATGGCTCATCGCTGGGAGGTTGGTCAGAGCATACCGCAGGATATAGATTGCGGAGAAGGTGGCGGGAATAGACAAGAGCGGGCGGTAGAACAAGGTTTCTCCATCCACCTGCTTCAGCAGGTAAGCGCAGAACGCCCAGATCGTGAGAGAGATCAACACGCCGAGGGGCTGCCCGCTCGGCATGTTTATAAATGACTTTGCGAACACGAACCCGATCGTGAAGAAGAGGAAACCCCTCATCCCCAAGTTTCGGATGACCTGGTCAAAACCGGAAGGCAGGTTGCTGTAATAGACGAACAGCAATGCGGCGAGCGAGAGCACGGAGGCTATAAGCAGGAATGCTGTCTTGCTAAGGCCCCTGAAGGTCATGCCGAAGGCACCCAAGATTGCGACCGCGTAGATGAACCACATGTTCCCGATCGGCTCGACAAGAGCCACTTGCAAACCACGGACGGTGGGGTCGGAGCCGCCCCAAGGGTAGATCTGAAAGCCGAGGAGGGTGAGTCCGACCGTGATCCAGCCCCAAAGAGCCACCACCCAAACTGTCCACGCGATCCGCTTCGTCAGGAACCATTGCCAGCCTCGCGCTGCGGGTACAGCGAACAGGATACCAGAGCACAGAAAGAACGCCGGCATCCGCACAAGGGCGATGGCGCGGTCGATCGTATAGGCGGGGACAAGGAAGCTTTGGCCCAGTTCAGGCAAGGCGGTTGCTACGGAGAGGTAACAGTGGTGCAGAATGACCAGACAAATAGTGACGCCCCGAAGGCCATCCAGCCACGTTGTGCGATCAGAACTCATACCCACTAACCCATTCACTAGAACAACACACGGGTCATGTAGGATAATCACTTCTACTTGATCAACCACTAGATGCGGTGACGGTGAGGAGGGTTTTCAAGGAAACACCCGTTCACGCGGCAGCTGCGGAAGCGTACGGCCGGTGTCAGGATAGGGACTTGTCCTCGAGCACCCGGACCCGCATGTTGATCCTTCGCGGAGCCTGATAGAGCGGGCCGCGAAGAATCCGGTCACCCTTTCCGGGCGACTAAGAAGATGGAACCGCGCCCAGCTTCTCGATCATCTCGAGTTCCATCTTCTGCTCCCACCCTTCCCGCGGCAAACGCTCCTCTTTTGTCTCGCTGAGGAACGCTGCGACGGCAATGCCGAGAAGCACGCCAAAGGCCGCCACAGTTTCATTTACTTGGGTTGTCATCATGACCAGTCCGTCCGTCTTTTTCGTTGCAATAACGAAAGGCTTTAGCGAACTCACTTGCTAAAATAAGGCTGTGCGTACGCCGCGTATACCGCGCGGTGATGTGAGCAGAAGATGCGGTGACATCAGCGATGGTGAGGACGGATCGCGGGGGGGGGGGCAGTACAACGCCGATACCAACAGCGGCGACATGCTGATCCGCGATCTGGCCTATTACCCGAGAGGCGCGAAGCTGGTCTGAGGCCATCAGGGGCGCGGCTGATCAACGCGCAACTTGTAGAAGATTTTATCTTTACCCGGTCGCCCGGCGCGTGTTTCATTCTCTCGAATAAGGAACAGCATGAGGGGCATAGATGCCGATCTTCAAGGTCGCGGGGAAGCTCTGCTACTTCGCTCACGTCCCGAAATGCGCGGGTACCAGCGTCGAAGACTACCTGAGCGAGCGATTCGGGCAGCTTGCCTTCCTGAACCGGAAGTACAATGCGAACAAGGCTGGCGAGTTCAGAACCTCATCGCCGCAACACATCTTGGCATCGGATCTGGCCGGGTTCTTCCCAATGGGCTTCTTCGACCATTCGTTTGCTGTTGTTCGTCATCCCATCGATCGTGTGGTCAGCGCCTTTCACTACCATCGGGATCGTGAGCACAACATCAAATCGAAGGTCACCTTCAAAGACTGGGTGAAGCGCCTCGAGGACTTTGGCCCAAAGAGCCACCAGCAATTCGACAACCACTTTCGCCCGCAGACAGCCTTCATCCCCAAGAAGTGCCGCGTCTTCAAGATGGAGAACGGCTTGGACAAGGTTGAAGGTTGGTTGGACGAAATCGCCGGCGGCAAGCACATCGCTGGCATTCCGAACCATTTCTCGGGCAACTACAAGCCGCCGCGGATTGGGACAGAAACGCTGGAGCGGCTAGAGCGAATGTACGACAGCGACTTTGATATGCTGCGGTACAAACGCCGCGCCGAAAAGGCAGCGACCGCTGCTGCCTGATAGCCAGTTCACGAACCGCCGGGTGTTACCTATGCGTTCACCATGTCGGATCGTATCTCGTGTTCCGAACTCACCTGCGCCTGCGGGCATGGCGGCTACGTTGCCACTTCCCGCTGGCAAGACGAAATGCTGCGGCGCGCACGCTGCACCGTCTGCGGCAGGCGAGGGGCCAAGGATCTCGACTTCCATCTCCCACTCGGGAAGCAACTGGCCGTCTTCGCTGATGTCGTCGTTCCAGTGACCGGATTGCTGAAGGACGCGGGCTGCCACTCCAAAGCCGGGAGCATTCGCTAGCTCTTTCAGGTCGGGGTATGGGCCTTTCTGTGCCATCAGTTGTCCCTCCGCAGGTCGTTCTGGTGATCCGCCCAGTCCGCCTCGGCGTCTTGAGCGTCCAGCGCGGCTTGCTCGCCAATCTTGGCCTCCACCGCCTCGCAGCAGCGGTCGAACTCGGCATCCCCGACGATCAGCGCGAAGGTGTGGGGCGGGCAGGTCCAGCCACCCATCTGCACGTTGACCAGGTTGCCGGTCGCGGTGTCGAAGGTGGCCTCGAACTCGCTGTCACCGGCGCCGGGGAAATCCGGCTCAATGGTGACGGTGACGGTCGTGGGGGAGAAGCGGCTGCGGGCGGGGCGCACATCCTCGGGCGAGGCGAGGCGCCATGCATCGTAGAAGGCCGGGAGGTTGTGCAGGCCCATGATCAGCACCGCACTTCTTCGAGGGGCGACCACTGGCTGCGGTCGAGGTCGATCACGTCGGACGCGGGGTGCACAGGATACACCGGGTAGAAGGCGGGCGCTGCGGGCGCGTTGCGGAAGGTTGCAACGGCGAGGGCAGCGGTGAAGTTCGGCTGATGTTGCATCGGTTCATCTCCATCTCCACCGGCTCATTTGTCGCGGTGGGTATGAAATGAATATACACGCCAGAGCGTGCATTGCAACATCTAAAACACGCTAAAGCGTGTACACGCTCCGTGTGATCCCTTTTATTCGCATGGCCGAGGCGGGCGCGCCAGCATCGCGCAGGAACATCACGCAAACCGGTTGGTTGGTTTTCATACCGGTTGGTTGGTTTTCATAAAGGAGGAACCACTATGGCACATGCAGACCACAAGAAGTTCGGCGGACACGTTCAGGGCAAGGGTGACGGCACCGGCGCCATGTCCGAGGTCGAGCCGGAGGATATCGAGCAGAACCAGATCCTCTCAAATCGCGACAAGTCGCAGGACACCCGCGATCGCGGCCAGGACGGTCGGAACAACCAGACGGAGCAGATCGAGGATCACGTCGGCAACCGCATCCCTGAGGATGACAAGTGATGGCGAAGTATCCCGAGCAGCGCGATGACGAGGACCGGCGTCCAGATCCGGTTGGGAACGTCATCACTCCGATCACGCCGGAGATCATCCCTCAGGAGCCAGACGAGGTGATGCCGGAGAAAGAGCCCGATCCGCCTAAGGGGGCCTGATCGTTCCTGACCCACAAGAGGCCACGGTTGTCAGAGCGACGCCGTGGCTTCTTCATGCCCGAGTTGAGACTTGTGTGGCTCCGGCGCTGGCGGCATACCCCAACCATGAAGATCACGCACGACGCTAAAACCCGCACCTTCACGATCACCGGCCGCACATGGTCTGGCACATATCCTGTTGAGGAGCTGCCGGGGTGGCTGGTGTTCTAGCGGACGCTTCAGGCGGAGCACCTGAAGGCAAACGGTGCCTACTACGCGACGGTGTTTGGCCTTGAGACTCTGGCGAAGGAGCTGGGCGTCCAAGCATGAAAAAGCCCGCTGGTGAGAGCTATCAACTACAGGGGCACAAACCACATCGATGACGGCTCCTCTTGTCAACAGACCAGTCGCGGCGAATCAAATAAGTAAGGCGCCACCACTAAAGATGACGCCTTACTCTACATATTGATTTTTCTTGGTGGCTAACCACAATATGTTGTATTTACTCAGGGTTGCTCATAAGGAATCCTCTTACTGGACCTTATAGGTCATCACAGAGCATAGTCTCTCCAGCAATGATTTCAATCAGATTAAGCCATGGTTTGATCAACATCGAGTTTGTTTGGGTAGGACGGATGACGCCCCTCGTCTGAGTATCTCGTCCGTGCGAGAGCGCATTCCTGATTGCGCGCAGTCTATCCATCGTATTTCGGACGCCGTTAGTGGAAAAAGTCTCCAACGTGTCCTTCTCGCTGATCAGGGCTTTCACCTCATATCCGCCCTCAAAGCTCGTCGGATTCACAAACTTCGATTTATTCCTGCATATCTCCCGCCATATATCTACTAGATTGACGGTGGAAGTTACAAGGTGTTGAGCCTTTTGGATTTCATCGCTGGCTTTAGCGGTGGTGATTATTTGCACTACAGAAGATAATGTTTCCTCCGGCCTTGCTCTAGAATGGGGGGAGTTTAATATTTTCCTCACTTTGGCCCTGGCATCTATATCTATGTATCCAAATGCCACATATTCTATGATGCGATAGCAAAGTAGGTATCTCATAATCTCATTCTTGGTTTTGGTCATTTCGAGCCAAAACTCTAAGACGTTTAGATCTATGCGTCGCCCGTCTATCCTATCCGGAAACGCCCCATGAAGATACCTATCGCGCGGCTTATGATCATCGCTAGGTGTATCTTCGTGGATAAGAATGAATGGTGTTCTTGTATCATAATAGAGCATGTGAGCGTTCAGATGCTTTATCATATCGTCAATCTCATTGATTCCCAAGTCAGCGCAATCAACGAAAAACGACAGAGGCTTATCCACTCCATGTCCGCCACCAAAGTTATTGGCGTAGGCCACCAAAGAGGTGATGTTGCGGTAATTCGTATGGTTTGCCATGGCAACCGGACTGGTGCTACGGGCAATGGTTATCAAGCATGGTGTTGCTTCACCGAAGCAACACCAGTGAGCCTTACCGTCGAAGTTGAAGGTAAAGCCTCTGGAGCTAACCTCTTCAAGTACAGGGCTCAGCTTGAAAGCTGTCCAAATAACTTCCAGCGTATTATTAGCCCTATGAAAGACAGCGCTATATTTCGTTGGAAGAAGCACACTATTTAGGGATTCGAAAAGTTCTGCTGCTTCGGCGCCATCCTGCGGGACCGAAATTTGCAAGGTTTTGTCATTCCATGGAAGTGTGATAGCTGCTTCTTGGACACTAGATTGTCCTTCGATGTAATGCTCTTTGGATGTAAGCGTACATTCTGGATGGTTAGCAAGAAAATCTTCGAGCTTGGCTCTTACTACTTCTATTTCCATTAAGCCTGCCCTTTCGTAATCCACGTTGGATGCTACCTACTCGCGCATGGGCTGACTAGCGTCTGTTGATCCATCGCGGCTACTGCTCGTCAGCCACCCTCAGCAGCAGGTCGGCCACAGCACGCGATAGCCTCGGGATCGCCCCATCTGTGCCTCCCGCAGCCTCTGCGAAGCCTCGCGCCAGATCCTCCTTCGCCTCGGCCGTTGGAGCGATCGCATCCGCCATTCCCACGATGATCGTAAGCGCAGCTTCCAGCGTCTCGTCCAGCTCGCGCTCAAGCTGCTCGATGCGCTCAGCGTCTGTCATTTCTGCTCCATCATCTCAGCAGCTATCCGGAGTATATCCGCCCGCCGCAACTGCGACTGCTCCGTGGCCGCGCCGCTCATCTTACGCAGCTTTTCGGCCATCTCTGCGCAGTCTTCGGCAGTCTGGCACATAGCCCGCAAGATCGCCGAAATGGTGTCGGCGCCTGCATAAACTGCCGCCCGCACTTCACCCTCTAGCTGCTCGATACGTTCAGCGTCAGTCATCGCTCTGCCCTCAGGTAGGCCGTGCGGGGGGTAGCATTTTCTTCAGGGACAGGTTGTTTTTGGCGACGGAGGAAGTCTCTGAGCGCATCAGCGGTATCGCGCGTCGAGATTGCAGTATCCAGCATTGCGAAGCCCATTTGGGCAGAGGCGATGATAGCGAAACCGTTGACAGCCAGCAACACAGCGATCGGGTAGAGGGTAAATCCGCCCCCGATCGTCAGCTTCCAAGCCGCGACCCCCGCAGCTGCTACAATGGCCAAAATGCCCAAGCCCACCGTTACCCATAGAACTGTTCGCGCGGCGCCGTATCGGGGTGTGGCCATTCTGTGCGTTCCTCTCAGTTATCAAGAACTTTCAAAAGCTGCTCCGCAGGCACCCTCGCAGGTTGACCGACGCGCGCCGTTCCGCTTACAGTTGGAACATAAGGAGAACGGTTCGTGCGGTTGACGGAGGCTGAGATTGTGATGTTCATGATTTGGCAGGCTCTGCCGGATCATCTTCGGGCTGAGGCGCTTGCTGGGCTGCACGAGCTTGCAGGGCGCGGAACAGGGCGAGCGCTTCGTCACGAATATCAGGGGGCAGGGACGCCGAGAGACGCAACATCTCCAGATCTGCCGCGGTAGCTTCCACACCGGTGAGGACGAACAAAGAAGATTGCTCGCCCAGAACCTCAAGTAGGCGCGCAAGCTTATCCGCTCCTGGCTCCTTTCCGTCCCGCAGGAACTGTTGGATGTAGTTGGGGCCGAAGCCAGCGGCCAAGCTTATAGCTCGTGCGCTCCTGCCATCCTTTTGGATGGCAACCTGTAGGCGTGTGATCCACTCTTTGCTCATGCTAATTTTCTAGCACTAGGGCACACGCCACGCACGAACGTTATAGCGTGTATTGACTTACACGCTAAAGCGTGCACATTGGGTGCATGCGCCAGAAACTCATCACCGAAGTCGAAGCCTTCAAGAAGCGGACCGGTCTCTCGGATCATCGCGTGGGGTTTCTCCTTGCTAAGAATGGCCGGCTCCTTGACCGGCTCCGGGCCGAGCGCCCAATCGAGATCGACACGGTAGAGCGCATCCGCGCGAACCTCCGCGCCGAGACCGCCAAACGCTTCCCCAAAGAACAAGGGGCCGCGTGATGCACACGGCCCCCGTCCTTCCCTCTGCTGCTTCTGTTGCGCCTTCACACCCGCAACATAGGAACGGAGCCTCAGGTATGTCCTCCCGAAAGTTTTCCGAGCGCCACGCGGTGCTCAGCTACCGCCAGACCTTCGCGAAGGTATGGCAACGCTTCATCGTCCAGAACTTTGACAGCCGGCCCATGCCGCGCACGTCTTTCAGGTCGACCCGACCACCGCCGAGAACTGGTTTGAGGGCAAGAATGCCCCACAGGGCTGGGTCGTGGGGAAGGCCATCGCCAACCCACAGACACGAGACGCAGCCCTTCACCTTCTGACGGGAGCGCCCGCATGAAGCCAATCCTCTATACCCTTGCGCGCGCCGAATACTGGTGCGCCGTTCACCTCGGCGCTGCCGGGGAATGGTGGGCTGCTCGCGCAGCTCGTCGTTGCGGAAAGTTTTCCCCAGACAATTCCGAGGGCTTGTGAATGAGCCTGGGAGCCACGTCTGTCATTTCTGCGGCAGCGACCGCGCTTCGTTCGGCTATCGCCGCCCCGGTCGCTGGGCTGATCAGGTCCGCAAGGGCTACCTCTTCGTCTGCGCCGATCACCGCCCCGACGCCGAAGCCCGCATGCAAGCCGCTGTCGGAGTTGCTGGCGGAGCGCGCCGCCCTTCACCCGAACGACTCCCGCCGGGGCAAGCTCAACAGCGCGATCTATTCGGCTCGCCATGACATCCTGCGGAGGGGCCGATGACACGCGTCGAGCTTCCGTGGCCGTCGTCGGCGCTCTCGCCCAATGCCCGCGGTCACTGGTCCATCGTGGCCAAGGCCAAGGCCGCCTACCGCAAGGCCGCGTGGGCGATCTGCATCGCCAATGGTCTGGGCAAGCTGGACGTCTCCTCCCTCCACCTCACGCTGACGTTCTGCCCGCCCTGCAAGCGCCGCCGTGACGCCGACAACCTGCTGGCCTCCATGAAGGCCGGGATCGACGGCATCGCGGACGCAACGGGCATCGACGACAGCACCTACACCATCACCCTGGCGCGCGGCCCGGTCCGGAAGGGCGGGGCGGTGCTGGCTGACATCGAGGTAGCCCAATGAACAAAGGCTTCGTCTACATTCTTCAGAATGCCTCCATGCCGGGCATGGTGAAGATCGGAAAGACCACGCGAACAGCCGATCAGCGCTGTCAAGAGCTGTACATGACTGGCGTACCGATGCCGTTCTCTGTGGCTTGCTGCGTTGCCAGTCCTGACTGCCACGCACTTGAGCAGGCGATGCATAACCAGTTTGCCCAAGAGCGCGTAACTGCTGGTCGCGAATTCTTCAGGCTCTCGGTTGATGTCGCGCGGGATGCCTTAGAAAATCACCTCTTGGCTCAGGTGGAGGCTCTCGTCGATGAGTATCTGCCTCATTACCAAGTATCGGTGCGGGATGTGTGCGTCGATGAGGTGGCGATCTGCCGTATCGGTGAAAAGCTCGACGTGCATCCCTTCGATGTTGCCGCGTCTATGTCGAACCTCACGGCTGACGAGCTAGCGCCAGCTGTAGGCCGCTATCTTGAAACCGTGCGACTGCGTCGGGCCGCGATGCAGTCTGGAGAGCCGCTTCCTGAATTCTTCCGCGAGAGCGGGGTCACAATCCAATGACCCGCCACATTCCGTATTTCAGCTTCTACCCTGCTGACTTCATGAACGGGGTGCGAGGCCTGACCCCTCAAGAGGTCGGCGTCTACACCATGATCCTCTGCCGGATCTATGAAGAGAATGGCCCGATCGAAGCCAACACAATGCGTCTCGCGACCTACTGCGGGATGCGGGAGAAGACCTTTGCCGTCGTCATGCAGAAGCTGGTCGATCTGGGGAAGTTCTCGCTGATCGAGGGCATGGTTATCAATCGTCGCGCGCTAGAAGAAATTCAGAAGCGTTCGGACGGTTTGAAAAACAATTCCAAGGCCGGAAAAGCAAGTGCCGAAAAAAGGCAGCAAAAACAAGCGAAGCAGTCAACGCCTGTTCAACAACCGTTCAACCATACAGACACAGATACAGACACAGAGAAGTTAGGAGATACTGACGTATCTCCATGCTCGGTGGATCGAGGCCCGACCTTCGATCAATTCTGGTCATCCTGGCCCCTTCAAAAGCAAGGCAAGGAAAACGCCCGCAAGGCGTTCGCCAAGCTCTCAGCATCGCAGAAGACCGCTGCCACTGAGCAATGCGCCGCATGGTGCGGATCGTGGCGCATGGCCCATCCGCAGGCCAGCGACATCCACCCCGCGACGTACCTCAACAACAAACGCTGGGAGGACGAAGCGCCGACCCAGCCCCCTTTCAAAGTCATCCATGGACGCGCAAATGAACGCTCTCAGTTCGATACCGCCCACCGCGGATACACCCGTCGTCTCCGTGCGGGAGAAATCCACCGAGGCCCTGACCCAAGCGATCCATTCGCCGGGTGATGAGGCCTACGTCCTCGACCGCACCCGCGTCTGCCTCAAGGCTTTCTACGAGCCGGACATGAGCCACGAGGACCGCGCCGCCGTGATGGACGAGTTTGCTCGGGCGCTTCGTGGCTAACCCCGCTGGGCTGTCGCTCGCGGCTTCGACGCCTGGATGAAACAGGGCACCCGCCGCCCGTCGCCGGCCGAGATCGTGATCCACGCCGGCCGCGCGATGCAGGAAATCACGGACGAGTTGAAACGCCGAGACCGCATCCGGGAGCAGCAAGCCGAGGCCACCGCGCCGGAGCGGTGCAGCGCGGATATGTCGACGAAGCTGATGATGGACGCGGGCTTCACCGAACCATGACATTTAAAGCACGCGAATCAATGAGCCTCATTAACGATAACATGATTCCTCACTCTTCCTCGAACTGATTCGTTGGACATAAGAAAGTATGATGTTCTGGCTTATGTAGGTTCTCGGCATCGTGGCAGCGTAAAGACATCGCCCGGCCTGATCATTCAGGGCGGACAACCAGAGGTCAGTGATAGAGGGTACAACACAGACCCTTGGACGGGTCTAAGGTTTGGGGGCAGATTGGTAGGGGGCGGCCCCTACCGGGGGGCTGCTTTCTTGCCCGCCGCTTCGATCCGCTTGGTAGCGGCGACTATATCCATGCTCATGTATACCCCCCCATCCTTCACTGTTGGCGGACCTCGATCTGATCCAGGTCTGAACCACAACGCCGCGGAGGTCTGGCCTGTTTTGGAACCTTGCTTGAACACCGTTTGGAAACCCGAATGGAAACCGGTGGAAAACTAACCATAAATTAGCACGTTACGCAGATAATGGCGACCCCGGAAGGACTTGAACCCTCAACCCAGGACTTAGAAGGTCCTTGCTCTATCCAGTTGAGCTACGGGGCCACGCCGCTTTTTGCGTCACGTTGGCCTTGGACGCAAGGGATTACAGGGCCAAGGTCATAAATGTGCTGTAAGGATCAGGCTTGTAGGGCGGGAAGGCCTCGCATTCGACGAAGCCGCTTTGCAGATACAGGGCGCGGGCGGGGGCGAAGCTGTCCTGCGAGCCCGTCTCGAGGCTGAGCCGCTTGAACCCCGCAGACCGGGCGTGATCGACCAAGTGATCCAGAAGACGGCGTGCGTGGCCGCGGCCACGTTCCTCCGCCAGGATGTGCATCGATTTGATCTCGGCGTGGTCGGGCGTCAGGGCCTTCCACGCCCCCATGCCCACGGCGCGTGCGTCGTCCCGAAGAACGAAGAACCGTATGCCCGGCTCGGCCAGGCTTTCGGCGCTGAGCATGTGGATCGATTCGGGTGGGCTGTCTGCATGCATGGCCTGGTGGTGGCGTTCCATCAGCAGGGACAGATCAGGGTGAAGCGGGGATTCGGGAAGGATCGTCAGCATGACATCACGTTGTCGTGGCGCCCGCCCGCGATCAAGCCCCTTCAGCGGCGCGCGATGATCCAGACGGCGTGGACGATGCCCGGGATGTATCCCAGCAATGTCAGCAGGATGTTCAGCCAGAAGGCGCCCCGCAAGCCGACTTGCAGGAACACGCCCAGCGGCGGGAGGAGGATCGCGATGATGATACGAAAAATGTCAGCCATGGCAGGAAAATAGTCCGCGGCCGGCTCCCGTCAATGTCCGATTCGTGCCAGAAATGCCGTGATCGCCTCCGACAGCGCCTCCGGGGCGTCCAGCGCGGGAAGATGCCCCGATCGGCGAAGCAGCCGGAAGTCCGCCCCCGCGATCAGCTCCGCCGTTTCCCGCACAAGGTCGGGTGGCGTTATCGCGTCATCCGTGCCGGCCAGCACAAGGGTGGGCAGGGCAAGGGTCGCTGTCGTGGTGTAGAAGTCCGTCCCCTCGATCGCAGCCGCGCCCGCTGCATAGGCCGCCGGATCACAGGTAGAAAGCATCGCCCGCGCCTGATCCGCCGCCTCGGACCGGCGGGCAGCCGGGGCGAAGCTGCGGGCGATGATCGGCTCTACCAGCGGGGCCATCTCGGTGGCGCCGGTCTGCAGGGCCCGCCATGTCGCGGTTGCGGGGATCTTGGCGGCGGTGTTCATCAGGACCATGCCGCGCACCAGGTCCAGCCGCTTCACGGCAAGGCCTTGTGCGACCAAGCCGCCTAGCCCCGCGCCGATGAACACCGCGTCGCGCAGGCCCAGCGCATCCATCAGCGCCTCGGCGTCGCGGACAAGCGCGCCCATGGCCGCACCCCGCAAATCATAGGCCACGACCTGCACATGCTCGGGGAAGGTGACACGCTCCCAGATCCTCGACGAAAAACCCAGCGGGTGCGCCAGCACGACCGGCGCCCCCGCGCCACGGGTTTCATATCGGATCGCGCGGTCGGACAGCGGCAGCAGCGGCATCAGAGAGTCGCCAGCGCGCGGGCGAACATGCCGTGATCCACGTTTCCGCCCGACGCGGTGGCGATCACCGTCTCCGCCTTGATGTCGCGGAACAGGGCGGCGGCCAGCGCGACGGCGCCGCCCGGCTCGATCACGATCTTCAGGCGCTGGAAGGCCAATGCCATGGCGCGCAGAACCTCGTCATCGCTGACAACAAGGCCGGGGCCGCACAGGCGCTGGACGATGGGGAAGGTGATCTCGCCCGGGGCGGGGGTGACGATGGCATCGCAGATGGACGTCGCATCGCCGTTCCCCAGCCGCGTCCCCGCAACAAGGGACCGGGCGGTGTCGTCGAAATCCTCCGGCTCCACCGGATGAACGCGCAGCTTTGACCCTTCCAGCGCCAGTGCCACGCCGGCAGTGAAGCCGCCACCGCCGCAGCAGACCAGCAGGTCGGCCTCTGTCACACCCAGTTCGGCCGCCTGTTCGGCGATCTCCAGCCCGCAAGTGCCCTGGCCGGCGATCACCAAAGGCTCGTCATAGGGGCGGATCAGGGTCAGGTTGCGGTCGCGCGCCAGTTCTTCGCCGATGGCCTCTCGGCTTTCGGAATAGCGGTCGTAGAGGACCACCTCGGCGCCATAGGCCCGGGTGTTGGCGATCTTCAGGGCGGGCGCGTCCGCCGGCATCACGATGACCGAAGGCAGGCCGTGCATCCGCGCGGCCAGCGCCACCCCCTGCGCGTGGTTGCCCGACGAAAACGCGATGACGCCGGACGCGTCCTTCAGCGCCGAAAGGGCCGACCACGCCCCGCGGAACTTGAACGATCCCGTATGCTGCAGGCACTCTGCCTTGACCAGGATGCGGCGTCCGGCCAGTTCGTCCAGGAAGGAGGATCCCAGCAGCGGCGTCCGGCGCACATGGCCCTTCGCGCGGGCGGCGGCGGCTTCGATCATGTCGATGTTCATGGCGATCCCTTCGCGTTTCGGCCTTTGTTGGCATGGATGGGGCGGGGGTGGGAAGCCCCGATCACGCCCACGCGATGCGCCTTGCCCGTGGAAGGCGATGCGCCTAAACCCGCCCCGGACCAAGACAGGGGACGCAGATGGCCATACGGAACGACACGGACCGCGCTTCGTCGCGCAAGGTTGGCACGTTGCGGGCGCTGGTGCCCTTCCTGTGGCCCTATCGCGCCATGGTTGCGGGCACCTTGATCGCGCTGACGTTGACGGCGGGGGCCAGCCTGTCGCTGCCCATCGCGGTGCGCCGCGTCGTCGACGGCTTTGGCACTTCGACCGAGGCGCTGCTGGACGAATACTTCTTGGCCTTTCTGGGCATCGCCGGCCTCCTGGCCGTGGGGACGGGCACGCGCTACTACCTCGTGACCCGGCTGGGCGAGCGGGTGATCGCCGACATCCGCCGTGCGCTGTTCGACCGCGTCACCGCCATGAGCCCGGCCTTCTTCGAAAACATCATCACGGGCGAGGTCATCTCGCGCCTGACGGTGGACACCACGGTGATCCTGTCGGTGATCGGGTCGTCGGTGTCGGTTGCGCTGCGCAATCTCATGATGCTGGCGGGGGGGATGGTGTTGATGCTCTTCACTTCGGCCAAGCTGACGGGGCTGGTGCTGCTGCTGGTGCCGCTGGTGGTGATCCCGATCATCGTCATGGGCCGCCGCCTGCGCCACCACAGCCGGGAGAACCAGGACCTGATCGCCCGCACCTCGGGCAACGCGGCAGAGATATTGACCGCCACCCCCACCGTGCAGGCCTTCACCCAAGGGGCCGCCGTTCGCACCCGCTTTGCCGACCTGACCGAGGAGGCCTTCGCCTCGGCCCGCCGTCGCATACGCACGCGGGCGGTGATGACGATGATCGTCATCTTCCTCGTCTTCTCGGGCGTGGTGGGCATCCTTTGGGTCGGCGCGCGCGACGTGCGGGCCGACGGGATGACCACGGGCCAGCTGGTCCAGTTCGTGATCTACGCCGTTCTGGTGGCTGGCGCCGTCGGCGCCTTGTCCGAGATCTGGAGCGAGCTGCAACGCGCCGCCGGCGCGACCGAGCGGCTGGTGGAGCTGCTGGAAGCCGAGGACACCGTACAGGACCCCGAAGCGCCGATGCCGCTGGCCCGCCCGGTGCGCGGGGAGATCGTGTTCGACAACGTCCTGTTCCATTATCCCCAGCGCCCCGGCCAGTCGGCGCTGTCCGGCATCACGCTGCGCGTGGCGCCCGGCGAAACGGTGGCCCTGGTCGGCCCGTCCGGTGCAGGCAAGACGACGGTGCTGCAACTGCTGCTGCGCTTTTACGATCCTCAGTCGGGCGTCATCAGCATCGACGGGGTGGAACTGCCCACCATGGCCCGCGACGACTTCCGGCGCGAGGTGGCGCTGGTCCCGCAGGATCCGGTGATCTTCGCCGCCAGCGCCCGCGACAACATCCGCTTCGGCCGGCCCGAGGCGACGGATGCCGAGGTGGAGGCCGCCGCCCGCGCCGCCGCCGCGCATGACTTCCTGACCGCGCTGCCCGACGGGTACGAAACCTGGGTCGGCGAACGCGGCGTCATGCTGTCGGGCGGCCAGAAGCAGCGCATCGCCATCGCCAGGGCCATCCTGCGCGACGCGCGCATCCTGCTGCTGGACGAAGCGACCTCCGCCCTGGACGCGGAATCCGAAGCCGCGGTCCAGCAGGCAATGGAACGGCTGTCCGAAGGCCGTACCGTCATCGTCATCGCGCACCGTCTGGCGACGGTGAAGAAGGCGGACCGGATCGTGGTTCTGGATCACGGGCAAATCGTCGCGGAAGGCACGCATGAAAGCCTGATCGCCGACGGGGGGCTTTACGCGCGCCTTGCAAAGCTGCAATTCACGGATCAGTGAATTCAGACGGAGGGTCCTATGCCCTTTGCCACCCAAGCCGACCGGGACGTGATCGAGGCCGAGGGCCCTTGGTCGTCCCGGAACGTGCCGGCGACCATCCACCGGGCGCTGGCGGCGCGGGACCCTGCGGGGGCCGCGCTGTCCTTCCAGCTTCTGTCGGGTCCACGTTCCCGCTCCGTGACGTGGAGCTGGGAGGATCTGCATCGGCACGCCGTGCGGGCGGCGAACTTGTTCCGCTCTCTTGGCGTCGGTCCTGCGGACACGGTGGCCATCGTCCTGCCGAACGCGCCGGAAATGGCTGCGGCCATGCTGGGCGGGATGATCGCGGGCGTCGCGGCCCCCATCAACCCGCTGCTGGGGGCGGGGCAGATGGCCAGCCTGCTGCGCGATACCGGCGCGAAGGTGGTCGTGACGCTGAAGGCCTTCCCCTCCACCGACATCGCCGCGCGGGTGGCGGAGGCGCTGGTGCACGCCCCCGATGTGCGCGCGGTGCTGGAGGTGGATCTGCTGCCCTATCTTGCGCCGCCGAAACGTTGGGCCGTTCCGCTGATGCGGCCGCGCCACAAGATCCGCCACCGCGCGCGGGTGATGGATTTCGCGAAGGCCGCCGCCGAACAGCCTGACACCCTGACCTTCCCCGACCCGCCCGAGGATCGCGTCGCCGCCTGCTTCCACACCGGCGGCACGACCGGCATGCCGAAGCTGGCGCGTCACCGGGTGGGCGGGATGCTTTACAACGGTTGGGTCGGGCGGCGGCTTTTGTTCACGGACAGGGACGTGATCCTGTGCCCCTTGCCGCTGTTCCATGTCTTTTCGGCCTATCCGGTGATGATGTCGGCGTTGATGACGGGGGCGCATGTGGTGCTGCCCACGCCCGCAGGTTATCGCGGCGACGGCGTGTTCGATAACCTGTGGAAGCTGATCGAACGCTGGGGCGCCACCTATCTGGTGGCGGTGCCGACCGCACTGTCGGTGCTGATGCAGCGCAAGGTGGACGCGGATCTGAGCCGACTGCGCGTGGTCTTTTCCGGCTCCGCCCCCTTGCCGCGCGAGTTGTTCACCCGCTTTCGTGACGCGGCGGGGGTGCAGGTCATCGAAGGCTACGGCCTGACCGAAGCCACATGCCTGATCGCCGCCAATCCCCCGGACGGAGAGAAGAAGGTGGGGTCGGTCGGACTGGCGATGCCCTACGCCAAGGTCAGGATCGAGGGGGGCGAGATCGTGGTGAACAGCCCCGGCACCGACGGCTGGCTGCACACGGGCGATCTGGGGCGGATCGACGAGGAGGGCTACATCTTCATCACCGGCCGCGCGAAGGACCTGATTATCCGCGGCGGCCACAACATCGACCCCGCGGACATCGAGGAGGCGCTGATGGCGCATCCCGCCGTGGCGATGGTGGGCGCCATCGGCCAGCCCGACGACCACGCGGGCGAGGTGCCCTGCGCCTATGTCGAACTGGTGGCCGGCGCGCACGCCACCCCGGAGGAGTTGCGCGAGTTCGCCCGCGCCCGCATCAGCGAACGCGCCGCCGTGCCCCGCTACATCGAGATCCTGCCCGAGATGCCGAAGACGGCCGTGGGCAAGGTCTTCAAGCCGGAGTTGCGGCGGCGGGCGATCATCCGGGTGCTGGACGCGGCGCTGGAGGGAAGAGGCCGGGTCGTGGAAGTGATCGAGAACCGGGAGCGCGGGCTGGTCGCGCGTATCGAAGGCGACGCCTCGGCCCTTGGCCGGTTCCCGGTGGAGTGGGAGGCGGCAGGCTCCGCGTCCCCCTGATGGGGACACTCGCTGGCCGCCGCTGCCGCGGGTGGTGGTTCAGGGGGTAAGGAAACCGGGAAGGGGGCCGGCGTAGAGTTCCTCCGGCACGGCCTTGGCGAGACCCATGCCGTGCTCAGAGTAGAACGGGTTCCATGTGCAGTGATGCTCCGCACTCTCGCCAAAAAGCGAATTCAGCCCCCGTCCTCCCGTTCGGTCTTCTCCGGTTCACTCACCACGCGAACGGGCCGTCCCGTGACGGAGCTGACCTTCCGCCAATTCACATCACGTGGCCGATCCGCCGATCGTCAACCCGCCGATCATCAACGTGGGCTGGCCCACACCGACGGGCACCCATTGTCCAGCCTTGCCGCAATTGCCAATGCCGGCATCCAGCGCCATGTCGTTGCCTATGGCGCGGATGTTCTGAAGCGCGGTTGCGCCGTCGCCGATCAGGGTCGCGCCCTTGATCGGCTCCTGCACCTGACCGTTCCGGACACGGTAGGCTTCGGTGCAGGAAAACACGAACTTGCCGTTGGTGATGTCCACCTGACCGCCGCCGAAGCCCACGGCGTAGATGCCGTCCTTCAGGTCCGCGAGGATCGCCTTGGGGTCCGCATCACCGCCCAGCATGTAGGTGTTGGTCATGCGCGGCATGGGGATGTGCGCGTAGCTTTCGCGCCGGCCGTTGCCGGTGGGGGCCACGCCCATCAGGCGGGCGTTCTGGCGGTCCTGCATGTAGCCGATCAGGATGCCATCCTCGATCAACACGTTGCGCGCCGAAGGGGTGCCTTCGTCGTCGATGGTCAGCGATCCGCGGCGGTCGGGCAGGGTGCCGTCGTCCAGCACCGTGACGCCGGGGGCCGCGACGCGCTGGCCCAGAAGGCCCGCAAAGGCAGAGGTCTTCTTGCGGTTGAAGTCCCCTTCCAACCCGTGGCCCACGGCCTCGTGCAGCAGGATGCCGGGCCAGCCTGCGCCAAGGACGATGTCCATCACCCCCGCCGGGGCGGGCACGGCGTCCAGGTTCAGGGTGGCGATCCGCACAGCCTCGCGCACGACGGGCTGCCAGTGGGCAGGGTCCATCAGCTGCGCCAGCCCGTGACGGCCGCCGCCGCCCATGCCACCGGATTCGCGCCGCCCGTGCCGTTCCACGATGACCGAGATGTTGATGCGGGCCATGGGACGGATGTCGGTCAGGCGCAGACCCTCGGGGCGAAGGATCTCCACCTCCTGCACGCTGGCCGACAGGGTGGCCGATACCTGCACAACGCCGGGATGGAGGCTGCGGGCATAGGCGTCGATCTCGCGCAGCGTGTCGATCTTCAGGCCGAAGGCCGCGTCGGCGATGGGGTCGATGGCCGCGTAAAGATGGCGGTTCGTGCCGTGCGGGGGCGGGGCCAGCGTGCCGCCGCCGTCGCCCACGGCCAGACGCGCCGTTTCCGCCGCGCGCCGCAAGGACTGTTCCGAGATCTTGGTGGAATGGGCATAGCCCGCCACCTCTCCGCGCACGGCGCGCAGGCCGAAGCCTTCGGAGGCGTCGTAGCTGGCCGTCTTGATGCGCCCGTCGTCCAGCACGATCGCCTCGGACCGGCGGCGTTCCAGGAACAGTTCGCCGTCATCCGCGCCGGCCACAGCCTCGCGCAGGATGTTCAGGGCGGTGGCTTCGTCCAGAAGACTCTCGAAAGGGCGGAAGGGGCTGTCGGTCATCATGTCCTCTGGTCGCGGCGTTTGCCTGACGTATATGGTGCCGACGGGCAGGGGCACAACAAGCCTTGGGCGATATGTCCAATGGCCCGGCCCCTCGCGCGCAGCTAAGCCACGCCGGACACCCCCGGAGGAGCAGCATGAGCGACATCCGCAGTTTCGAGGAGAACGGACAGGCGGGCGACTGGTTCGCGCTGCTGAAGCCGCGCGTGATGACGCTGGTCGTCTTCACCGCGCTGGTGGGCCTGCTGGTGGCGCCGGTGGGCGTGAACCCGGTGATCGGCTTCGCCTCCATCCTGTTCATCGCCCTGGGCGGTGGCGCGTCGGGCGCGCTGAACATGTGGTGGGACGCCGACATCGACGCGATCATGAAGCGCACGCAGGGGCGGCCGATCCCGGCGGGGCGCATCGCACCGCAGGACGTGCTGTGGTTCGGGCTGGCGCTGTCGGTGCTGTCGGTCGTGATGCTGGGGCTGACGGCGAACTGGTTCGCGGGCGCATTCCTCGCGTTCACGATCTTCTTCTACGTCGTCATCTATTCGATGTGGCTGAAGCGGATCACCCCGCAGAACATCGTGATCGGCGGCGCGGCCGGGGCGTTTCCCCCCATGATCGGATGGGCCGTGGCGACGGGGGGCGTGTCGGTGGAAAGCGTGCTGATGTTCGCGCTGATCTTCATGTGGACGCCGCCGCATTTCTGGGCGCTCGCGCTGTTCATGAAAAGCGACTACCGCGACGCGGGCGTGCCGATGCTGACCGTGACGCATGGGCGCAAGTCGACGCGGGCGCACATCCTTGTCTACACGCTGCTGCTGGCGCCGGTGGCGATCGGGGCGGGCCTCACCTCCATCGGCGGGCCGGTCTACATGGGCGTGGCGGTGCTGGCGAACGCAATCTTCATCCTTGGCGCATGGCGCATCTGGCGGCGGGACGAGGTGGCGGCCGAGGCGGACGGCTACAAGCTGGAAAAGAAGGTCTTCGCCTTCTCCCTCATCTACCTTGCCGTGCACTTCGGCGCCTTCCTGGCCGAGGCGGCGCTGAAACCGTTCGGGATGGGGGGCTGGTGATGCGGCGTGACCGGGCGCTGGCCTGGGTGCTGGCCGGCTTCGCGCTCTTGGTGTTCGCGATCACGCTGGCCAAGCTGGCGTGACCTTGCCGTTTCCCTTGACGATCCCTAATGTGGTTCGACTGGGACGAGGGCGGATGTGACGCAGAACAGACGATGGACATGGGCCCCCGCGGCCCTTGGCGGCCTGGCTTTGGCCTGCCTTTTTGCCGGTGGCTGGCAGATCCGCGAACATCAGGCGGCCGAAGCGCACATCGCCGCGGCGGCGCCTGCAGTGGCCGGCATGCCCGAGGCCCTGCCGGACGCGCCCGACCCCGCGCAGGACCTGTTCCGCGCCGTCCGCATTGATGGAACGCTGGCGGGTGATCCGATCCTTCAGCCGATAGACCATCCGCAGATGGGACCGGGCTTCCGCGTGATCCAACCGATCGAGGTGGCGGGCCGCCGCATCCTGATCGACCGGGGTTTCATCTACGAGGCGTGGCGCAACGATCCGCTGACCGCCACCACGATCGAGGCGAATGGCAATCTGGACTGGCCGGACGACCTTGCCGTTGTCGCGCGGCAGGCCGGGGCCGCGCCGGTTCTGGTCGTGGCCACCACGCCCACCGGCGACGGGATCGTGCCGGTTCCGGTCGATCCCGCTGCCGCTCGCGACCCTCACTGGCGCAATGCGCTGATCGGCTTTGCGCTGGCGGCGCTGTTGACAGGGATGACAGTGCTGTCGCAGTGGCGTATCAAGCGGCGTGACGAAGGAAATGTGACGCAATGAAGTATATCTCGACCCGTGGAACCGCGCCCGTCCTGAGCTTTGGCGAGGCGATGATGACAGGCCTTGCCCGCGATGGCGGCCTGTATCTGCCCGAGACGATTCCGGCCTTCACGCCAGAGGAAATCGCTGCGCTGGCCGGTCTTTCCTATGAGGAGGTCGTGTTCCGCGTCATCCGCCCCTTTACCGGCGACACCTTTGAGGATGCGGAGCTGCGCGGCCTGATCGCCACCGCCTATGCCGGCTTCGCTCATGAGGCGCGGGCCCCGCTGGTGCAGTTGGCGCCGAACCACTTCTTGCTGGAACTGTTCCACGGCCCGACGCTGGCCTTCAAGGACTTCGCCATGCAACTGATCGGCCAGCTGATGCAGGCCGCGCTGGCAAAATCGGGGGAGCGGATCACCATCGTGGGCGCCACCTCGGGCGACACGGGGTCGGCCGCGATCGAAGCGTTCAAGGGCCTGTCGAACGTGGATGTCGTCATCCTGTTCCCGCATGGCCGCGTGTCGGACGTGCAGCGCCGCCAGATGACGACGCCGTCGGACTCCAACGTCCACGCCTTTGCAATGGACGGGGACTTCGACGATTGCCAGGCTCGCGTGAAGGACATGTTCAACGATTTCGCCTTCCGCGACGCGGTGGGGCTGGCGGGCGTGAACTCCATCAACTGGGCGCGGGTGCTGGCGCAGGTCGTGTACTACTTCACGGCCGCCACCTCGCTGGGCGCGCCGCACCGGCCGGTCAGCTTCACCGTGCCGACGGGGAACTTCGGTGATGTCTTCGCCGGTTACATCGCGCGCCGCATGGGCTTGCCGATCGAGAAGCTGGTGGTCGCGACCAACCAGAACGACATCCTGCACCGTGCGCTGAGCACGGGTGAATACAAGCCGGACGGGGTCGTGCCCTCCATCAGCCCGTCCATGGACATCCAGGTGTCCTCGAACTTCGAACGCGCGCTGTTCTATGCCTATGACGGCGACGGGGCGGCCGTGCGCCAGTTGATGGACGAGCTGAAGGCCGGCGGCTTCACGATCAGCCAGGGCGCGCTTCAGGCGCTGTCGGGCACCTTCGCCTCGGGCCGCGTGTCGGAGGAGGAAACGACCGCCACCATCCGCGAGGTTCTTGCGACGACCGGGGAGCTTCTGTGCCCGCATTCGGCCGTGGCCGTCGCGGTGGCGAAGCAGCATCTGGGCGCCACGCCGATGATCACGCTGGCGACCGCGCATCCGGCGAAGTTCCCCGATGCCGTGGAAGCCGCGGGGGCCGCGCGTCCCGAATTGCCGCCGCACATGGCCGATCTGTTCACCCGCGCCGAACGGGTGACGCGGGTGACGAACGATCTTGCGGCGCTACAAGCCCTTATCCTTGAAAGGACCGGCCGTTGAGCGTCCGTCTCACCACCCTTGCCAACGGCTTCCGCATCGTCACGGAACACATGCCGGGGTTGAAATCCGCCTCGGTCGGGATCTGGGTGACGGCCGGGGGGCGGCATGAACGGGTCGAACAGAACGGCATCGCGCACTTCCTGGAACACATGGCCTTCAAGGGCACCAAACGCCGCAGCGCCCTGCAGATCGCGGAGGAGATCGAGGATGTGGGCGGCTACATCAACGCCTATACCAGCCGCGAGATGACGGCCTATTACGCTCGCGTTCTGGAAAACGACGTTCCGCTGGCGCTGGACGTGATCGGCGACATCCTTCTGAACCCCGTCTTCGACACGCGCGAGATCGAGGTGGAGCGGGGCGTGATCCTGCAGGAGATCGGGCAGTCGCTGGACACGCCCGACGACATCATCTTCGATTGGCTGCACGAAGCGTCCTATCCCGACCAGCCCTTTGGCCGCACCATCCTCGGCCCCGAGGAACGTGTGTCCTCCTTCACGAGCGAGGATCTGCGCCGCTTCGTGTCCGAACATTACGGCCCCGACCAGATGATCCTGGCCGCCGCCGGTGCGGTGGATCATGAGGCGATCGTCGCGCAGGCGACGGAACAGTTCGGCGGGATGATCCGGCTGGGCCAGCCGGCCCTTGCGAAAGCCGCCTTCACGGGCGGGGAGCGCCGCGAGGTGAAGACGCTGGAACAGGCGCATTTCGCCTTGTCCTTCGCCGCGCCCGCCTATCGCGATCCCGACGTCTATGCCGCGCAGGTTTATGCGATGGCGATGGGCGGGGGCATGTCCTCACGCCTGTTCCAGAAGATCCGGGAGGAGCGGGGCCTGTGCTACACCATCTTCGCGCAGGCCGGCGCTTATGAGGATACGGGGCAGATGACCATCTACTCCGGCACCTCTGCCGCCGATCTGGGCGATCTGACCGGCCTGACCATCGACGAGCTGAAGCGCGCCGCCGACGACATGACGGAGGCCGAGGTGAACCGCGCCCGCGCCCAGATGAAGGCCGGAATGCTGATGGGGCTGGAAAGCCCGTCCTCTCGCTGCGAACGGATCGCGCGGCTTCTGGCGATCTGGGGCCATGTGCCCGCGGTGGAAGACGCGGTGGAACGGATCGACGCGGTGTCCACCGCCGATGTGCGCGATTACGGCGCACGTTTGTTGACCTCCCCCTCGGCGCTGGCGCTGTACGGGCAGGTGGGCAAGGCGCCGGATCTGGACGCCATCCGCCAAAGGCTGGCCGCCTGATGCTGGGGCTGCGGCGCTCCCCCAGGATCGAGACGGAGCGGCTGACGCTTCGTTTGCCGCAGCACAGCGACTATACCGGATGGGCCAGCCTGCGCGCCCGCAGCGCGGAGTTTCTTCAGCCTTGGGACCCGATCTGGTCACCGGACCACCTGACGCGCCGCGCGTTTTCGAACCGCGTGACATGGTCCGCCCGTTCCATCGCGGACGGATCGGCCATGCCCATGGTGCTCATCCGGCGGGAAGACCAGACGCTGGTGGGGGCCATCACGCTGGACAACATCCGGCGGGGACCGGCGCAGGCCGGAACGCTCGGCTACTGGATGGGGCAGCCGTTTGCACGGCAGGGCTACATGCGCGAGGGCCTTCTGGGGCTGACCCACTACGCCTTCAACAATCTGGATCTGAGCCGTCTTGAAGCGGCCTGCCTGCCGGAAAACGCCGCGTCGCGCGGGGTGCTGGAACGGTGCGGCTTCAAGTATGAGGGCGTGGCGCAAAGTTATCTTCAGATCGCCGGCCGCTGGCGGAACCATGTGCTTTATGCAGCGCTTCGGCATGACCGCCGGGGACGGACGGGGGCAGGGGCGGGATGATGCTGAACGCGGCAGATGCAGGGTTTCTGACACAACTGGAAGCGCAGCTTCCTTCCGACACGCTGCGCCCGGCCGAGCCGCGCCATCTGAGCGAGCCTCGCGGCCGTTATCCCGGCATTGGAACCGCCGTCGCCTTGCCGCGCAACACGGCCGAGGTGTCGACGATTCTGACCGCCTGCCAGGCGGCCCGCGTGGGCGTGGTGCCGATCGGAGGCGGGACGGGGCTGGTCAGCGGCCAGGTTATGACCTCGGGCCCCATGCCCTTGCTGCTGTCGCTGGAGCGGATGTCCACGATCCGCGCCATCTACCCTACGGAAAACGTGATCGTGGCCGAGGCTGGCGCCATTCTGGCCGATGTGCAGGCGGCGGCCGAAGGGGCAGGGCGCCTGTTCCCGCTGGCGCTCGCCTCCGAAGGGACGGCGCGGATCGGTGGGCTGCTGGGGACCAATGCGGGCGGGCTGAACGTGCTGCGCTATGGCACCGCGCGCGATCTGTGCCTGGGGGTGGAGGCGGTGCTAGCGGACGGTTCGATCCTGAACGGGCTGCGGCGGTTGCGCAAGAACAACACCGGTTATGACCTGCGGCATCTGCTGATCGGCTCCGAAGGGACGCTGGGCATCATCACGGCCGCCAGCTTGAAGCTGTTCCCGCGACCTGCGCATCATGCGACCGGCCTCTTCACCGTGTCGGACCCGCAGGCGGCGCTGGACCTTCTTCAGATCGCGCAGGCCCGCGCGCCGGGCATGGTGGACGCGTTCGAGCTGATTGCAGGGGAGGGGCTGCGTTTCCTGCGCGCCACGATGCCGGATGTCCGCCTGCCGGTGGCCGATGCCGAATGGATGGTCCTGATCGAACTGGGCCTGCCGCCCGATCTGGACCCGGAGGCGGCCCTGGAAGCCATCTTCACCGACGGCGCCGACGCCGCGCTGGTGTGGGACGGGCTGATCGCGCAGTCGGGCGCGCAGCGGCAGACGTTCTGGACCATGCGCGAAAGCATTCCCGAAGCGAACCGCCGGATCGGGGCCGTCGCCAGCCACGACGTCGCCCTGCCCATCTCGGCCATTCCCGCCTTCATCGAGGGTGCGAAGATCCTTCTGCATCCCTTCGACATCCGCATCAACTGCTTTGGCCATCTGGGCGACGGCAACCTGCATTTCAATCTTTTCCCCGCGGAAGGCCGCACCCGTCAGGACTATGCCGCGGACGCCGCCGAGATGACGGTGCTGGTGCATGATCTTGTGGCCGAGCATGAGGGCAGCTTCAGCGCCGAACACGGCGTGGGACGTCTGAAGGTGCCGGATCTGGAACGCTACGCCGATCCCGTGGCGCTGAACACCATGCGCGGCATCAAGCGGCAGATGGACCCGGAAGGCATTCTGAATCCCGGTGCCGTATTGCGGAATGCGGCGGTCGGAGGCGGCTGAGCCTGCCGATATACGTCGTTGTCACCAAGTTGAAACGTTTCGGACTGGGAAAAGTAGAAGTGTCGCGGGACGGTGGCCTAAGCGATGAGCCAGCCCCGGCCCGCTCTCTCGATAAGGGGCTATAGGGTTGAGGCCGGCGGCGCATGATAAAGGGTGGGGTTTCATGCCGAACGGCGGCTCCGGTGCCTTCGAGGTCAGGGCAGGGCGACTTCTCCTTCCATCAGCTTCTGCCTGAAGATTTCGGCAGGTGTTCGGTAGCCGAGGCGTGTGCGGGCGTGCTGTTGAGGCGCTGGCAGATGGCGTTGATTTGCCGCGCAATGAGGATTTTCGGGTCGATCTCGGGTGTCAGCCAGCGTCGGACACGTCCGTTGGTGTTCTCGACGGTGCCTTTCTGCCACGGGCTTTGAGGTTCGCAAAACCACGTCGCCACGCCAAGGCCTGCCTGAAGATAGGGCTAGGCGAGGAACTCCAGACCCAGGTCAAAGGTCATCGAGGTGCCTGCATGGGCAGGCAGTGGCGATAGGCTGTCGATCAGACCATCGATCACCGGACGCGGCCGACGGTCAGCGTTTTCATCAGCACGGTGAACCGGCTGACCCGCTCGACCAGTGACGTCAGGTTGGTGTTGCCGAATTCCTTAGGGAACTGGATCATATCACATTCTCACCCACCGAAAACCTCGCGTGCGGCTATTTCCACCGGGCGATGGCCGGATGGCAAGTTCATCAGCAAATCTGTGCAGTTGCGGCTTGCGGCCGCCCCGGCCGAGTCGCTTGCGGCGATGCTCTTGCAAGTGGCGCCAGAGGGAGATGGCATAGCCGTCTCTAGAAAGGGCGTTTGATAGATCGTCTCTTGACTGACCCGTTGCGGAGCGCGATCCAGACGCAACCGTCCAGCGATCTGCTCGGGTGTCCCGCCGGATTTCAGCTTGTCGATCACCGCCGTTCAAAGCGCTGGATGCGCACGAGCTTGCGCAGATTGGCGCGCCGTCCGGTATGTGCAGTCGCTGAATAGTACCCGGACAAATGATGAGGCTCGGCATCGATGAAGCGATTGCAGTTTAACTCGCGCAAGATCGTCAAGCGGTGATGGCCGAGCCTGTGTGCGATCTTCGCGCAGGCACTTTCCCCTCACGCCAGCGCTCGATCTTCTTGCGTTCCTCAATGCTCAACTACGAATATGCGACACCCATTCTGCAATCTTACCTTTGAGCAAGGCATTGTATTAAAACAGAAGTATCGGTTGGAACTAGCGCTTACCCCTTTGCAGACCTGTTGTCACCAAGTTAATATGTCGCGGGTTGGGCAAAGTAGAAGTGTCGCAGGAACAGTAGCCGAAGTGGGGAGCCAGCCCCGGCCCGCTCTTTCCATAAAGGGCCGTAGGGACGGGGTTGGCGGCGGTCGGGAAAGGGCGTGAAGTTCGCTCGTGGGGTAGAGCGGTTCAGATCGACGCTGCCGTTCCTTCTATCGACGCGGCTTTGCGCTTTGCAGTCCTTGCCGCCCCGGAACTCCAGCCATCATTGCGGCGGCCGGTCGGGGTGTAGACGGTCGCTTGCTTGCCAACCCGGAGCGGTTTGGGTGGCGTCTGCTGTAGTTCCATAACATGCGCCACGGCCGCGCTCAGGCGCTTCTTCTCGGTGATGGCGGCGTAGGTCAGTCGCTGCTGGTCCTTGTCGAAGATCCTGTAGGGCAGGGAGATGCCCTTCCAGCGCGGGTCGATCCGGCCGTCCGCAAAGGCGAAGGTCTCCAAGTATCTGCCCGCGGCGGCCCGCGCGAGGTCGCTGTCCTGAAGGATCAGCCGCTTGCACTCGTAGCAGACGACGAGTTGGGCGCTGAAGGCGCGTTCGTCCCGATGGCACAGGATGTCCTTGAGGCGGGAGGCCGGCTCATTGAGGGGGCGATGCAGGTTGTCCGGGCGAGCCGGGGACCGGGCGAAGCGGGCGTTGTGATCCGCCACGAAGCCCACAAGGAAAGCGTCGCCCCCTCCATGTCGCGGATGCCCGCAAGTCGCAACTCCTTGACCAGCCGATCCTGCAGGGTGCGGTTGGCACGTTCGACGCGGCCCTTGGCCTGGCTGGAGTTGGCGCACAGGATCTAGATGTTCAGCTCTGCCAGCGCGCGCCCGAACTGTGTCATGCCGTGGCCGGTCTTTGTGTTCTGCTTCGCCACGCGGAAGACGCTGTGCTTGTCGGAGTAGAAGGCCACCGGGCGGCCGTGATCGCGCAGGTAGCCGTCCAGCCCCCCGAAGTAGCTGAAGGTGCTCTCGGATAGCACGAACCGCATCTGCATCAGTGTGCCCGTGACATCGTCGATGAAGACCAAAAGCGTGCAGGGCGCGGCCCGATCCTCGAACCAGCGGTGGTCGGAGCCGTCGACCTGGATCAGCTAGCCATGAAAGCTGTGCCGGGTCTTGCGGTCGCGCCAAAGCCCATCCGCGATCAGCCATCTGCGCAGCGTCCCCCGCGAGACCTTCAGGCTATGCCGCTCGGCCAGCTTCTCCGCCGCCAGTGTCGGGCCGAAGTCAGCATAATGCTCACGCACCAGGTGCAGCGCCAGATCGCGCCGCCGCGGTTGATCCGGTTGTTGGAGGGCCTTCCGCGCAGCCCGTGCCGCACAGCACCGGCACCATCCTCGCGATAGCGCAGAAGGAGCCGCTGAACCTGACACGGGCTGATCGCCAGCACCGCCGCCGCCGTGATCGACCGCAGGCTGCCGTCCAGAACGCGCGACAGCACCTCGACGCGCTGAAGTTCATGTTCGCTCATCACAACAAGTCCCATCCGAGGCCGCCTCCAAGGAGATCAACGAGAGGCGACAGGTCAACTTTGCCAGATGGCGACACGTCTACTTTGCGCTTACATATGAAATAGGTATAACCTGTATTATGTAACCATCACCTGCTATGCGTATCGAAACGCACACCACAGAAGCAGCCCGCGCCGATGTATTTCGCTCAACCTCAGGCGCTCCTGCGGAACGTATTCGGGATGTTTTCGCGCCAGACGCAGCAAGGCATTCGTTTGCCATGCCGGCAAGATGGCCGGTCCTGTCGCCATGGATCGTCCCACGTTCAGCTTGTTCAGCCCTGTCCGGATCAGGGATGGCAGATCGTCTGTGGGCAGCGGCTGACGCCCCCGCGCGACAAGCCGGGGATATGCCTGAAGCATCGCCACCAGCCCCTGCGCCCAGGCCACGTTGCGAACCGCCGCTTCCGTCTTCGGATCCGCCCCCAAGGCCAGCGCCGACAACCACATGAGGTGACCGGCCGTCTGGTCGATATAGGTGGCGAAGGTCGCCTCGTCCGGGCGGTCGTCATAGATGTCGGCGCGCCGCGCCTCCACCATCTCGGCCAGAAGATGCGTCGGCAGTTTCTTGTCGCGGACCAGCGCGGCCAGCGGTGCCGCAACCTCGTGCGAGGGCGTGGTGCCGGTATCGATCTCCTCCACCACATCGGCCCACCATTGCAGCCGCATTTCCGCAATCATCGCCTCGGCCGAGGCCCAGGGCGCGCGCGCCACCTCCAGGTTGAAGGCGTAAAGCGGCAGAAGGTTGGCGCGTGCCGCCACCGGTGCCGCCATAAGGGCGGCAAACCGATCCGGATCGCCCTTGGCGACCAGCGCCGCGCAGGCGTCCAGGCTCACAGCAGCTCCCTCAGGCGGACGGCATCGAAGTCGGGGGCCAGCGTCCATTCCGCCCCGTCGGCCGTGTCCGTCACCAGCACGCCCGCCGCCACGAACCCGTCCCGCAGCCCGTCGGCGCGCGCGAAGTCGCGGGCCTTGCGGGCCGCGGCGCGGATCTGCAGCAAACGCTCCACCAACTCGGCCACATCCTGACCGGCACCGGCCACATGCGACCAAGCCCCCATATCGGGCAAGAGAAGACCGAGCAGCCGCGCGGATCCGAGCAGTGCCGCCGCCTGCCCCGCATTGGCCAGCCGGTGCAACTCGCCGATGGCCCCGGCGGTGTTCAGGTCGTCCGACAGCGCCGCGACGACGCCCGCATCCGGGGCATCTTCCTCGGCCCCTTCAACGATGTCGTGCCATTTGCGCAAGGTCGCCTCCGCTTGGCGGGCCTTCTCCTCGGTCCAGTCCATCGGGCGGGTGTAATGCGTCGACAGCAGCACGAAGCGGATCACCTCGCCCGGGACGCCCTTGTCCAGCAGGTCGCGCACGGTGAAGAAGTTGCCCAGCGACTTGGACATCTTCCGGCCTTCCACCAGCAGCATCTCGTTGTGCAGCCAGAAGCGGGCGAAGCCGCCTTCGGGATGGGCGCAGCAGCTTTGCGCGATCTCATTCTCATGATGCGGGAACTGCAGATCGATGCCGCCCGCATGGATGTCGAACGTGGCGCCCAAAAGGTCGAAGGCCATGGCGGAGCATTCGATGTGCCAGCCCGGCCGCCCCCTGCCCCACGGGCTGTCCCAGCCCGGCTGCGTGGCGTCGGACGGCTTCCACAGCACGAAGTCCATCGGATCGCGCTTGAACGGTGCCACCTCGACCCGCGCGCCGGCGATCATGTCATCCACAGAACGGCCGGAAAGCGCGCCGTATTCAGGATAGCTGCGCACGTCGAACAGGACATGCCCCTCGGCCGCATAGGCGTGCCCACGCTCCACCAGCGTCCCGATCATCGCGATCATCTGCGCGATGTAGTCGGTGGCCCGCGGCTCCTGCGTCGGGCGCAGGGCACCAAGGGCGTCCATGTCGGCGTGATACCAGCCGATCGTTTCGTCCGTGATGTCGCGGATGTCGCGGCCGGTGGCGGCGGCGCGGTCGTTGATCTTGTCGTCCACGTCCGTGAAGTTGCGGACATAGGTCACGTGGCCAAAGACATGACGCAGCAGCCGAAACAGCGTGTCGAACACCACTACGGGCCGCGCATTGCCCAGATGGGCGCGATCATAGACGGTTGGGCCGCACACGTACATCCGCACGTTCGACGGGTCGATCGGGGTGAAATCCTCTTTCACGCGGGTGCGGGTGTTGTACAGCTTCATGGCATCCCTCCGGCTTCTTCGCGCAGATAGCACGCGGCATCCGAATGAAAAAGGGCGCGGAGGTTTCCCTCCACGCCCCGCACTTCCAGTCCGAAGACCTTAGAAGTTGTAGGCCGCTTTCAGCTGCACAGCCGTCGGGTTGTAGCTGACGCCGGTGTCGTCGAAGTCGTCGAAGACATAGGTCGAGACTTCACCACCCACGGTCCAGTTCTGGTTCAGCTGGTAGTCGACACCCAGACCGGCGGTGTAGCCGTAGTCCGAAGCGCTGTCCTGGCCCAGGAAGTCGCCGTCGCCGTAAGCCACGCCGCCTTTGGCGTAGACCAGCGTGCGGCCCAGGTCATAGCCGACCTGACCGGTCAGCGTGGCCAGGTTGTCCAGCTTGATGGCGTCGTCATCGCTCGACACGTCGGACGAGTTGTAGGCGCCTTCGACGCCGAGGACCGTGCGGCCCAGATCCCAGCGGTAGCCGCCGTGGATGCCGCCGAGGGCGCCGTCGCCGTCAACGTCGCCACCGTCGGCATAGCCCAGTTGCGCACCCAGGTAGCCGCCGTTCCAGTCGCCCGTGACCGGAGCCACAACAACAGGAGCGGGAGCGGCCACGACGGGCTCTTCCACCGGAACGACCGGGCCGCCGGCGAAGGCGGTCGGAGCTGCGAGGATGGCGGCGGTGCCGAGGGCGAGTGCTGCGATACGTTTCATGATATTCTCCGTTTCTTCCGTCCGACGGACTTAGCCGGTCGGGACAGGACGGAAATTGGTCTTTCTGACGCCGAACGCCAGAGCGTCCGACGTCACGAAATTTTTACACGGTCGTGTCAGGAGGATGCCTTGTCTTCGAGCGCGAGCCACTCTTCCTCGGCGGCCGCCAAGGCGGTCTGACGCTCCTTCAGCATGTCGCTGGCCTTGCCGAACTTGACGGGTTCACGGGCGAACATGTCCGGCGTCGCCAGCAGGTCTTCCAGTTTACCAATCTCGCCCTCCAGCTTTGAAATCAAGGCTGGCAAAGCCTCCAGACGCTTGCGTTCGGTGAAGGTCAGACCCGCGGCCGCCGCCTTCGGGGCCGCCTTCGACGGGCCCGCGGACCGGGTCGCCGCAACCGGTTCCACGGCCGTTTCCACCGCCTGTTTCTGCGCCTGATAATCGCTCCAACCACCGGCATAGGCGGTGGCTTCTCCTTCACCTTCCAGTGCGATCGTCGTGTTTGCCACCCGGTCGATGAAGTCCCGATCGTGGCTTACAAGCAACACTGTCCCGTCATATTCGCCCAGAACATCCTGAAGAAGGTCCAGCGTCTCGACGTCCAGATCGTTGGTCGGTTCGTCCAGAACCAGAAGGTTGGACTCACGTGCCATGATCCGCGCCAACAGAAGGCGCGCCTTTTCGCCCCCGGACAGCGACCGCACCGGCGCGCGCATCTGCGCGTCGTCGAACAGGAAGTCCTTCAGGTAGCCCACGACATGACGCGGCGTGCCGCGCACCATCACCTGATCCGCCCGGCCCGACACGCCCAGAAGCGGATCGCCCGTCAGGTTCTCCCACAGGCTGGCATTGCCATCCAGCTGGGCACGCGTCTGGTCGAACACCGCCATTTGCAGGTTCGACCCAAGGGTGACGGTGCCGCTGTCGGGCGCCAGTTCCCCCGTCAGCATCTTCAGCAGCGTCGTCTTGCCGGCGCCGTTCGGACCGACGAAGGCCACCCGGTCGCCGCGCTGCACGCGGATGTCGAAGGGCTGAAGGATGACGCGGTCGCCGAAGGTCTTGCTGATTCCCTTCGCCTCGATCACCCGCTTGCCCGAGGTGGGTCCGCTTTCCAGCTCCATCGCGGCCGTGCCCTGACGGCGGATCTGGCTTGCGCGGTCGGCCTTCATGTCGGCCAGGGCGCGCAGGCGGCCTTGGTTGCGCTTGCGCCGCGCGCTGATGCCTTCGACGGCCCAGCGGGCTTCGGCCTTGATCTTGCGGTCCAGCTTGTGACGGGCCTCGTCCTCCTCGGCCCAGGTGGCTTCACGCCATTCCTCGAACCCGTCAAAGCCCTGCTCGCGCCGGCGCACCGCACCGCGGTCGATCCACAGCGTGGCCTTCGTCAGCGCCTTCAGGAAGGCCCGGTCGTGGCTGATCAGGATGTATCCGGCGCGGGTGGATTTCAGGTGATCCTCCAGCCACTCGATCGCCTGGATGTCCAGATGGTTGGTCGGTTCGTCCAGCAGCATCAGCTCCGGCTCGGCCGCCAGCAGCCGGGCCAGCGCCGCGCGCCGCTTTTCCCCGCCCGAAGCCGCGTCGACGCGCGTCTCCGGGTTCAGCTTCAGCCCCTCGGCCACCATGGCGACGCGATATTCCTCGCCGTCCGGCAGGCCCGAGGCCGCGAAGTCGCCCAGCGTCTCGAAGCCCGACAGGTCGGGGTCCTGCTCCATGTATCCGGTGGTGACGCCGGGCGCGAGCGTGCGGTCCCCCTTGTCGACCTCCACCAGCCCGGCCATCACCTTCATCAGCGTGGACTTGCCGGACCCGTTGCGGCCCACCAGCGCCACGCGGTCGCCCGGCTGCACGACCAGCGACAGCCCGTCGAAGATCGGATCGCCGCCCCAGGTCAGCGAGATTTCGTTCAATTGCAGAAGCGGTGTGCGCGCCATCTTATGCCTCCGGCTCCATGATCGTCACTTGTTCCCCATCCCGGATCGCGGTGTAGAAGCAGGACCGGCGGTTCGTGTGGCAGGCGGGACCCGTCTGGTCCACCAGCGCCAGAAGGCAGTCGCGATCGCAATCCACCCGCATCTCCACCAGCCTCTGCACGTGGCCAGAGCTTTCGCCCTTGGCCCAGAAGCTTTGCCGCGACCGCGACCAATAGGTCATCCGCCCCGTCTCCAGCGTCCGCACAAGCGCGTCCTTGTTCATCCATGCCATCATCAGCACCTCGCCAGAGGCGTGGTCCTGCGCGATCACCGGAATCAGTCCGTTCGCGTCGTAAGTCAGCGTGCTTGGGTCGAAAGACATGGCTTTTCCTAATGGGGGGTGCCGCCTATCTATGGGAAGGCACGCAGGAAGGAAACGATGTCCGCGCTCTATTCCACCGAACTTCTGGCGCTGGCCGCCAATATTCCGCATGCCGGCCGGCTGGAGGAGGCGGACGGCAGCGCCACGCTCCGCTCTCCGGTCTGCGGATCTAAGGTGACGGTGGATGTGCGGACGGATGGTGGCCGCGTCACCGCCTTCGCGCAGGAGGTGAATGCCTGCCTGATGGGCCAGGCCTCCGCCGCGCTGATGGGCCAGCGTTACGCCGAGGATCTGGTCGCGCTGCGGGCCTCGGTGGCGACGATGCTGGCGGGCGGCGCCGTTTGTCCCGGCTACGAACCCCTCGCCCCCGCGCGGGAAGTTCCGGCCCGGCATGCCGCGATCCTCCTCCCCCTCGATGCGGCCATCGCCGCGATTGAAAAAAGCCGCCAGCGCTGAGGGCTGGCGGCAGGTGGCGCGTCAGGCAGGACCGCGCTGTTCAGGAAACGACGTTCAAGCCGACAAAAAGGCCGGCGAACAGGACAACGACGCCAACGGCGTCGCCGATCAAGGTGGCATTCGGATGTTTCAGCATGTGGCGTGTCTGGTTCAGCATCTGGCAACTCCCTTCTGTGTTGCCTGATTGTTCTCATATATTCGAGAACGCGTAAAGAACTTTTTAAGAACCTTTAGCCAACTCTTAACAGCTTGATCGCCTCGTCCCGGCCCAGCAGCCACAAAAGGTCCCGCGCCGCCTGCCCCCGCGCACTGGTCAGGTCCGGGTCGCGCGTCAGAAGCGCCCGCGCGTCCGACTGCGCCAGCGCCATCAGCCCGGCCTGCCGTTCCAGATCCGCGATGCGGAATCGCGGCAGGCCGGATTGTGCCGTCCCGATCAGATCGCCCGCGCCGCGGATGGACAGATCCTCCTCGGCGATGCGGAACCCGTCCTCGGTTTCGCGCAGGATCAGCAGCCGGCGCTTCGCGGTTTCGGACAAGGGCGCCTGATACAGCAGCAGGCAGGTCGACTGTTCCGCCCCCCGCCCCACGCGGCCGCGCAGCTGGTGCAACTGGGCCAGCCCAAAACTCTCCGCCCGCTCGATCACCATGATGGAGGCGTTGGGCACGTTCACCCCCACCTCGATCACCGTGGTCGCCACAAGAACCCGCACCTCGCCCGAAGCGAAGCGGGCCATGACCGCGTCCTTCTCGGCCGGCGGCATCCGCGCGTGCACGAGGCCTACATCGTCCCCCATCACCGCGCGCAACGACGCGAACCGGCTTTCGGCCGAGGCGTAGTCGACGACCTCGCTGTCCTCCACCAAGGGGCAGACCCAGTAGGCCTGCCGCCCTTCGGCCACGCGCGTGGCCAGGGTGGCGATCACCTCCTCCAGCCGTTCGGTGGCCATCAGGGCCGTGGTGATCGGCTTCCGGCCTGGCGGCTTTTCGTCCAACACCGACACGTCCATGTCGCCATAGCTGGCCAGCGACAGGCTGCGCGGGATGGGCGTCGCGGTCATCACCAGAACATCCGCCACGCCCTTCGCCGCCAGCTGCATGCGCTGGGCCACGCCGAAACGGTGCTGTTCGTCCACGATGGCCAAGCGCAGGTCGCGGAACACCACGTCCGGCTGAAACACGGCATGGGTGCCCACAAGGATGTGCAGCGACCCGTCCGCCAGCGCCGCCAGCTTCGCCCGCCGTTCGCCGCCCTTGTCGCGGCCCGTCAGCACCTCAATGCGGACCCCCGCAGCCTCGGCCAACGGAGCAAGGCTTTCCAGATGCTGCCGCGCCAGAATCTCCGTTGGGGCCATCAGCACGCCCTGCCCGCCCGCCTCCACCGCCGTCAGCAGCGCAAGGAACCCCACCAGCGTCTTGCCCGCGCCCACATCACCCTGAAGCAGACGGTTCATCCGGTGCGGTTCGGCCATGTCTGCCGCAATCTCGGCGACGGCGCGGGTCTGCGCCCCCGTCGGACGATAGGGCAAGGAAGCGAGGACCTGTTCCGCCAGCCGCCCCGTACCCACCGTGGCCCGGCCTTCCACCCGGCGCCGGTCGGCCCGTGCCAATGCAAGGGTCAGCTGATGCGCAAACAGCTCGTCATAGGCCAGCCGCTGGCGGGCAGGACTGAACGGAGCGAGCGCCTCGGGCGTGTCGGGGTGGTGCAGGGCGTGCAAGGCGGTGGCCCAGTCCGGCCAACCTTCGCGCTTGACGACCGAAGGCTCGATCCACTCCCCCACCTGCGGGGCGCGGTCCAGGGTGCAGCGGACGGCCTTGGCGATGCCCTTCTGTGTCAGTCCCGCCACCAGCGGATAGACGGGTTCGCACATGGGCAGGTTCGCCGCCTCGCCCGGCAGAAGAACGTAGTCGGGATGCACCATCTGATACAGGCCGTCGAACAGCTCCACCTTGCCCGAGATCAACCGCCGCGACCCCTGAGGCATCAAACGCGTCAGGTAGTCGCCCTTGGCGTGAAACCACACGGCCTGCACGTCCTCCACTCCGTCGAACAGGTCAACGCGATATCGCCCTCCCTTGTTGCGGGGTGGATGGTGCTGGCCCACAGCCACCTCCACCGTGGCGACGGCAGGCGGCGTCACCTCTGCCACACTGTTGCGCCGGGTGCGGTCGATGGCGCTGTACGGCAGCAGGAACAGAAGATCGGCGGGCCGGCGCAGGCCCGCGCTTTCCATGATCTTGGCCGTTTTGGGGCCGACGCCGTCCAGCGTTTCCAGCCCCGCGAACATGGGGTTCAACCGGTCCGAACGGCTCATGCGTCGCCGATCAGGGCAAGCCACTCATCCTCGTCGATCATCTGCACGCCAAGCGCTTCGGCCTGCTTGGCCTTGCTGCCCGCGCCCGGCCCCGCGATCACCAGATCCGTTTTGGCCGAAACACTGCCCGCCACCTTGGCCCCCAGCGATTCCGCCCGCGCCTTCGCTTCGGCCCGCGACATCTTTTCCAGCGTGCCCGTGAAAACGACCGTCTTGCCCGCGACGGGACTGTTCACGGCGGCGCGCTGGCGCACCTCCTGCACGTCCAGATGGGCCACAAGGGCGTCGATGGCCTTCCGCTCCGCCTCGTTCGCGAAGGTGGTCACGACCGAGGCGGCAAGCACATCGCCCACCCCGTCGATGGAGGTCAACTCCGCCCATTCCGCGCCGCTTCCGACCTGCGCCGCCGTCATCGCCGCCTCGAACGCCTTCCACGTGACGTAATGGCGCGCCAGAAGCTGGGCCGAGGTTTCCCCCACATGCCGGATGCCAAGGGCGAAGATCAGGCGGTTCAGCTCGATCTTGCGGCGCGTCTGGATGGCGGCGAACAGCTTTTCGGCCGATTTCGGCCCCCAGCCTTCGCGGTTCTTCACCTGCTGCAGGCCCGACCCGTAGCGCGTCGGCAGCTCGAAGATGTCCGCGGGATTGGCGATCCAGCCGTCGGTGTAGAACGCTTCCACCTGCTTGGCGCCCAGACCTTCGATGTCGAACGCATCGCGGGCGACGAAATGCTTCAGCCGCTCCACCGCCTGCGCGGGGCAGATCAGCCCGCCTGAACAGCGGCGCACGGCGTCCCCTTCCTCACGCAGGGCGGGCGATCCGCATTGCGGGCAGTGATCGGGAAAACGAAAGGGCTGGGCACCTTCGGGCCGCTTCGATAGGTCCACGTCGGCGATCTTCGGGATCACGTCGCCGGCGCGATAGACCTGCACCCAGTCACCCACGCGAATGTCCTTGCCGCCGCGGATGACCTCTCCCTTCGAATCGCGCCCGGCGATGTAGTCCTCGTTGTGCAGGGTCGCGTTCTGCACGACCACGCCGCCCACCGTCACCGGATGAAGCCGCGCGACGGGCGACAGGGCGCCCGTCCGGCCCACCTGGATGTCGATCCCCTCCAGCCGCGTCCAAGCCAGCTGTGCGGGAAACTTGTGCGCGATGGCCCAACGCGGCGTCGCGGCGCGGAAGCCCAAGCGGCGCTGAAGACCCAGATCGTCCACCTTGTAGACGACGCCGTCGATGTCATAGCCCAGTGTGGCGCGTTGCTGTTCGATGGTGCGATACTGGGCCAGCATCTCCTCGACGCTGCGGCACAGCACCGTGAAGGGGTTCACCTCAAAGCCCATGCCGCGGAACCGCTCCATCACCTGGGACTGGGTGTCGGCCAACGGCACCGACACCTCCCCCCAGGCATAGGCAAAGAAGCGAAGGGGGCGGCTGGCGGTGATCGTGGAATCCAACTGGCGCAGGCTGCCTGCGGCCGCGTTGCGAGGGTTGGCGAAGGTCTTGCCGCCCCGTTCGGCCTGCCGGGCGTTTAGCGTCTCGAAATCCGCATGGGACATATAGACCTCGCCCCGCACTTCCAGCACGTCGGGCGCATCGGGCAGCCGGTGGGGAATGTCGCCGATGGTGCGGGCGTTGGCGGTCACGTCCTCGCCCACTTCCCCATCGCCACGCGTGGCGGCGCGCACCAGTTCGCCTTGTTCATACCGCAGTGACAACGACAGCCCGTCGATCTTCGGCTCCGCAGTGAAGGCCAGATCGCCCGCATGCCCCAGATACTTGCGGATTCGCGCCTCGAACTCGGCGATATCCTCATCCGCGAAGGCGTTCTCAAGGCTCAGCATCCGGACGCTGTGGCGCACCTTGCTGAACGCGTCCGACGGGGCCGCGCCCACATTCTCGGTCGGGCTGTCGGCGCGCTTCAGTTCCGGAAAGCGCGCTTCCAGCGCCAGGTTGCGGGCCTTCAGCGCGTCAAAGGCGGCGTCGTCCATCAGGGGCGCGTCGTCGCGGTGATAGGCGGTGTTCGCGGCCGCGATCTCTCCCGCCAGCCGCGACAGCTCGGCCTGCGCCTCTTCCAGTGTCAGATCGTCGACCGCCTTCACGCCATCCTCCGGTTCCGTTTCCCGCGCTGTCTAGAAAGACGCCGGGGAACAGTCCAGCGTCAGGCCGCGCCGACCTTCTGATTTTCCTGCGGGTCGCGCAGCACATAGCCGCGGCCCCAGACGGTTTCGATATAGTTGTCGCCGGCCGTGGCCTGGGCAAGTTTTTTGCGCAGCTTGCAGATGAAGACGTCGATGATCTTCAGTTCCGGTTCGTCCATGCCACCGTAAAGATGGTTCAGGAACATTTCTTTCGTCAGCGTCGTGCCCTTGCGCAGGCTGAGGAGTTCGAAGATCTGGTATTCCTTGGCCGTCAGGTTGACGATGCGGCCCTCGGCTTCCACCGTCTTCGCGTCCAGGTTCACGGTCACGGCACCGGTCTGGATCAGCGACTGCGCGTGGCCCTTGGACCGGCGGATGATCGCATGGATGCGCGCGACCAGCTCGTCCCGGTGGAAGGGCTTCGTCATGTAGTCGTCGGCCCCGAAGCCGAAACCCTTGATCTTGCTGTCCGTGTCGTCCGACCCCGACAGGATCAGGATCGGCGTGTTGATCCGCGCCAGCCGCAACTGGCGAAGCACGTCGTGCCCGCTCATGTCCGGCAGGTTCAGGTCCAGCAGGATCAGGTCATAGTCGTAGACCTTGGCAAGATCGATGCCGTCTTCGCCCATGTCCGTGCAATACACGTTCAGGTTGGCATGGGTCAGCATCAGCTCGATGCTGCGGGATGTGGCGGGATCGTCTTCGACCAATAAGATGCGCATGAGAATGTCCGTGACCAGTTCTTGAGGATACCTTGGAATCAAATGGTTAATGACCAGTTACTTTCATGTCTCTTTGGTTAAAGACATCCCTTCAGCGATATTTCTGCAAGGCTGTGACTTTCAGCGCCTTCTCTCCATGCCGTTCCACGGCACTCCGCCACAGCGCGAACTCCTCCTCGGACAGGTCGTAGCGGCTCAGCGCCTCGCTTTCCGAGATGAGATCGTGCATCACCGCGCGGACGACGATCGCCTTCCGGCTGGCCACCCATCGCCGCGTGTCGTTGGGCGGCAGATCCGCCCTTGTCAGGATCGTGCCGTCCGGCAACGTCACCTGGCGCGGTCCGGAAACTTTCTTCAAATACATGATCTTGCCCTCCTGTCGGGGGACATTGCGCCACGGAGACTTAAGCAAGTGTAAGCATCACCCTTGAGATTGCGTAGGATTTTCCTTATGTTGGCGGCCTTCCTGATCGAGGCTGCCATGCTGGACCATCCGCTCAACTCCCTGGGTTTCGCCAAGCCCCCCGCCGCCACGCGCGTGGTCGTCGCCATGTCCGGCGGCGTGGACAGTTCGGTGGTCGCGGCCCAGCTGAAAGAGGAAGGCTATGACGTCGTGGGCGTCACGCTTCAGCTTTACGATCACGGGGCGGCGCTGGCCAAGAAGGGCGCCTGCTGCGCCGGCCGCGACATCCACGACGCCCGCCGCGTGGCCGAGGCGATGGGCTTTCCCCATTACGTCCTCGATTACGAGAACACCTTCCGCGAGGCTGTGATCGACGAATTTGCCGACGCTTATCTGGCCGGTGCCACGCCCGTGCCCTGCATCCGCTGCAACGAACGGGTGAAGTTCAAGGACCTGCTGCAGACGGCGCGAGATCTGGACGCCGATTGCATGGCCACCGGCCATTACATCCAGCGCAAGATGGGCGACGCGGGCGCGGAACTGCACAGCGCCACCGACGCCAATCGCGATCAAAGCTACTTCCTGTTCTCCACCACGGCGGAGCAGTTGGACTACCTGCGCTTCCCCCTCGGCCATCTTGCCTCCAAGGCGGAAACGCGCGCCCTTGCCGCCCGCTATGGGCTGTCGGTCGCCGACAAGCCGGACAGCCAGGACATCTGCTTCGTGCCGAACGGCGACTACGCTTCCGTGATCGAAAAGCTGCGGCCGGGTGCGGCCGATCCCGGCGACATCGTGGACATGGACGGCAATGTGCTGGGCCAGCACCGCGGCGTCATCCACTACACGGTCGGCCAACGCCGCGGTCTTGGCATCGGCGGCCTTGGCGAACCGCTTTACGTCGTGCGGCTGGACCCGCAGGCCCGCCAGGTGATCGTCGGCCCGAAAGAGGCGCTGTCCACCCGCGTGATCCCCGTGCGCGAGATCAACTGGCTGGGCGACGCGCCCTTCGATTCGCAGCCCGAATGGCATGTGAACGTGAAGGTCCGCTCCACCCGCGCGCCGCGCCCGGCGATCCTGCGTCCCCTGTCGGCCACCACGGCCGAGGTGGAACTGCTGTCGCCCGAGGATGGCGTGTCGGTCGGTCAGGCCTGCGTCTTCTATGCCAATGAGGGTAGCCGCATCTTCGGCGGCGGCTGGATCTGGCGCGGCTACTGAAGGAAGTTCAGAACCGACCGCGCCGCCCGCAAACCGGGCGGTTCGCCGCCTTCGCCCAGACGCTGCATGGTCACTTCCATCGCCTGACGCTGGTGAATGGCGTTGCCTTCCCCCGCCAGCAGAGACAGCAAGGCCGGCGCGATCCGGTCCGCGCGACAGTCGGAGCCGAGATATTCCGGAATATGACGGGTATCCGACACGAGGTTCACCAGCGTCACCGTGTCGATCAGGGCCATCCGGCGCATCATCCACATGCTGACCTTGGCCATGTCATAGGCGATGACCATCGGCACCCGGTTGGCCGCCAGTTCCAGCGATACCGTACCGGAGGCCGCAATGGCCACATCCGCCGCCTTGAAGGCAACCCGCTTCTCCTCTGGATCCAGAATGATCCGGGGGGGCACGGGCCAGTTCGCGGTCAGGTCCCGCACAAGGTTTTCGATCGCGGGGATGGTCGGAAGCAGGACGCCGGCCTTGGGATGGACCTGCCGGATGCGTGCCATGACCTCGCCGATGACGGGGGCCAGACGGGTGACCTCGCTCCTCCGCGACCCGGGCAGCGCGAGGATGACGGGATCATGCCCCAACCCCTCGCGATAGGTCCACGCCTCGGCATCCGAAGCCACCGGCTCCGTCACGACGGGATGGCCCACGAAGTCGCAGGTCATGCCCACAGCGGTCATGTAAGGCGGCTCGAACGGCAGAAGGGCCAGAACATGGTCGATCCACTTCGCCATCTTCTCAGCCCGCTTCGGCCGCCACGCCCAGACCGAAGGCGCGACGTAATGCACCGTCTTCTGCCCCGGGCGGCGCATGCGGATCAACTGCGCGACCCGAAGGTTGAAGTCGGGCGAATCGATGGTGATGACGGCGGCCGGCTCCCCCTCGATCACCGCTTCGGCGCATTCGCGGATGCGGCGCTTCAGGGCGGCATAGCGCGGAAGCACTTCCGTGATGCCCATGACCGACAGTTCCTCCATCGGGAACAGGCTGTTCATCCCCTGCGCCTGCATCAGCGGACCGCCCACGCCGGCAAACTGCACATCGGGTACAAGCGTCTTCAGGCCGGCCATCAGCGCTGCGCCCAAGCGATCGCCCGACGGCTCTCCGGCGATCAGGAACAGCTTCATGATGCGCGGGCCCACAGGGTGATGCCCTGTTCCGCGGCCTCCGCCACAAGCGCGTCGCGGTCCAGCAGGATCACCCCGCCCGCTTCCCACGCCACGCAGGACAGGCCGGCCGCCACGGCGCGCCGGATGGTGGTGACGCCAAGCGTCGGAAGATCGATGCGGCGGTCCTGTTCGGGTTTCGGCGCCTTGAAGAACACGCCCCCCTTGCCCTGCCGCGTCGCCGCAACCCAGTCCAACATCGCATCCGTGCCAGGAAGCGTCTCCACCGCCAGACACAGCCCGTCCGCCACAACGGTGCCCTGCCCCACATCCACCGATCCGAGCGCACCCACGATCTGCGCGGCGCGGTCCGTGTCCAGCCGGTCCCGCTCGGTCAGGGCGCCCGCCAGAACGCCTTCGGGCGGCACCAGACCGGGCGCAAGGTCGGAAACGCCGACCACTTCGAAACCCGCCTCTTCGAACACGTCGACGACGGCCCGCAGAAGTCCGTCATCCCCACCCCGCATCGCGGCAAGGATCCGCGGCACCATGGCGGCCGTCTGCGGGTCGAACAGCGCGGGGTCCAGCGTCGGACGCCGCACGGCGCCCGCGAAGATGACCCGTTCCACATCGCGCGCGGCAAGTTCCCGCAGAAGCGGCGCCAACCGTTCCAGCCGGAACACGAGGTCCGGAACCAGGCCGTCCGGCAGAAAGCCGTCCATGGCCGCCACCACCGGATCGGTGACGGCCGCGGCCACGGCGGCCGGAAGGGCGCCGCTGCCCGCGATGATGGCGATCCGGCTCATTTCGGGGTCAGGAACGACCGGTCGGTCGCGGCCAGGATGAAGGCGGTCATCTCGCGCACATGGACGCTTTCCGTTTCGTCGTGCAGGCGACGGGCACGGTCCAGGAAGGTACCCTCCCCCTGGGCCAGCATCTGGTAACCGGCGCGCAGGGCGGTGATTTCCGACCGTTCCACGCCGCGGCGCTTCAACCCGACAAGGTTCAGCCCATCCAGCTCGCCCCGCGGGCCCTGCACGAGGCCGTGCGGCAGAACGTCGTTCGTCACCATGGTCACGGCGCCGATGATGGCCCCGCGACCCACGCGCACCCATTGGTGGATGCCGGACAGCCCCCCCACGATCACGTCATCGCCCAGAACGCAGTGGCCCGCCACCGCCGCCTGGTTCGCAAGGATCACGCGGTCTCCGATGATCGCGTCGTGGCCCACATGGCTGCCCGTCATGAACAGCCCGTCATCGCCCACGCGCGTTTCGCCGCCGCCGCCTTCGGTGCCCACGTTCATCGTGGCCCCTTCGCGGATGCGGTTGCGCTTGCCGATGACCAGACGCGTCCGCTCGCCACGGAACTTCAGGTCCTGCGGAACCTCACCCACCACGGCGAAGGGGAAGATGACCGTGTCATCGCCAACCTCCGTCCAGCCGGTTATGACCGCGTGGCTTTTCACCACGACGCGATCACCCAGCGTGACTTCCGGCCCGATGACGCAGAACGGCCCGATCTCGCAATCCTGGCCAAGCTTCGCGGCCGGATCGACGATGGCACTGGGATGGATCATGACGGCTCCTTCCGGAAGTCCATCATCGCGCTGAACTCGGCCTCGGCCGCCAGTTCGCCGTCCACCTCGGCCCGGGCATTGAACTTCCAGACCTTTCCGCCGCCGCGTTTGGTCGTCACGGTCATGACCAGCTGGTCGCCCGGAACCACCTTGCGGCGGAACTTGCACCCGTCGATCCCCATGAAATAGACCAGCATGTTCTTGTCGGCGAGGCCCATGGACACGCCCACCATCACCGCCGCCGTCTGCGCCATCGCCTCGACGATCTGCACGCCCGGGAAGATCGGCGCGCCTGGGAAATGGCCCGTGAACTGCGGCTCGTTGAAGGTCACGTTCTTGATGCCGACGGCCGACTGCATCGGAACGATGTCGCGCACCTTGTCCACCAGAAGAAACGGATACCGATGCGGGATGATCCGCTGGATCATCTGGATATCGGCCTCTTGGGGGATGGTCGCGTCGGTCATTCCAGCTCCTGAATGTCTTTGCCGAACCAGTTAACAAGGCAGGCCCGTCACCACAAGGCGTCACGGCGCCGGGTCGTTCCCGAACAGCTCCGCGCCGTCGCCCAAAGCCGTGTCCAGCCGCGCGATCGCCTCGGTCGTGACGTCGATCAGGTCGAAGGAAACAAAGACACTGCCGCGGTCCAGAATGGCCAGCGCGCCTTCGTCCTGCATCAGCTGGGCCAGCACCGGAAGGGCCGCCTTGAAGAAGGCTTGACGGTCCTCTTCCCGCATGCGGGTCAGGCGCCGGGATTTGGCGTCCTGCTCTGTCCGGGTCCGCTCGGCCTTCGCGTCGAACGCGTCGGCCAGCTTGCGGAATTCGGCCGGGGGCATGGTGTCGCGCTTGGCAGTCAGGTCGCGCTCTTCGGCTTCCAGCTCCGCCTCCATGCGGCGATTTTCCACCATCAGCGCGCGGGTCGCATCGTCCAGACGGGTCTGCGCCGCCTTGCCGGCCCGCGCCTCGTCGAAAAGCCTGTCCGGCACGACGGTCAGGATGGGGCTTTCGGCCGCCGCCTCGGGCGTCTGCGCCACGACCGTGGCAGGCCATAACGCAAGAACCAGAAGCAGCGCCCGCAGCATCAGAACTTCGTGTTGATGGTCAGGTCGAAGTTACGCTCCTCGTCGTAATCTTCCTTGGTCAACGCCTTGGTGAAGTTCAGGCGCAGCGGCCCGATTGGCGTTGTCCAGAAGATCGAGAAGCCGACGGAGGAGCGGAGGTTGAAGTCGTCATCCACCGCCACGCCGTTCGTTCCGATGTTGTCGTCCAGACCCCAGACCGACCCCGCATCCGCAAACAGGCCGCCCGTGATGCCGTATTCGGCCGGCAGACCCAGCGGGAACTCGCTTTCCAGACGGGCGACGGCGAAGTAGTTGCCGCCAAGCGCGTCTTCGTTCGACGCCTGAAGGTCGCGCGGGCCGATCCCGTTCGGATCGAAACCACGGATGGAGTTGCCGAAGTAGCGGTTCGGCACGGTGGACACCTGATCGTCCAGCATCGTCAGGGCGCCGCCTTCGAACACGGTCCGCAACGTCACTTCCTCGTTCCAGACACGGCGCTCGGCCAGGGCCGTGACGCTGGTCTTGATGTAGTTCACATCGCCGCCCACGCCCGCGAAGTCCTGCCCGAAGCGCAGCAGCACGCCGCCCAGCGGGTTGATGCCGCTGGTCCGGGTGTCATAGCTGTAGGTGTAGCCCACCGAACTGGTCACCAGCGCGCCAAGCTCTTCCTCGCGCTGCAGGATCTCGGACGAGCCGTTTTCGTCGTCCGTGCCGTCCCCGCGCTCCACGCCCGAAATCTCGTCCTGCGCGATGCGGTAGCGCAGTTCAAGACGGCCGTTCTCGCTGACCGGGAAGGTCAGCGACGGGCCAAGGCCGATGCGCTTGGTGTTGTAATCCGCGTTCTCGTTGTCCGTCTCGGTGTAGTTCGCGCTGAAGCCGAAGCGCAGGTCGCGCCCCAGGAAGGCGGGTTCGGCAAAGGTGAAGGTGGAGTTCACGCTGTCGCTGCCGGTCCCGATGTCGATCCCCAGATACTGGCCACGACCCAGGAAGTTCGATTCCGAGAAGCCGACGTTGAAGCCCACGCCCGACACGGCGCCATAGGCCACACCGAAGGACAGCGAGCCGGTCGGCTGTTCTTCCACGTCCACGTTCACCACGACCTGGTCAGGGCTGGACCCCTGCTGGCTTTCCACCTGCGCGTCCGAGAAGAAGCCGAGCGCGCGGATGCGTTCTGCCGCCTGACGGATTTCGCGCGGGTTGAAGGGGTCGCCTTCGACCGTGCGGAACTGACGGCGGATGACCTGGTCCTGCGTGGTCGTGTTGCCCTCGATGTCGATGCGTTCGACGAAGATCCGGGGCCCGCGCACCAGGGTGAAGGCGACGTTCAGCGTGCCCGCCGCCTCGTTTCGCGTGATCCGCGGTTCCACCCGGACGAAGTTCAGGCCTTCCTGAACGCCCACATTCTCCATCCGCGTGGTCACGTTGTCGATCGACGCAGGCGAATAGTAGCTGCCCGACTTGATCCACAGCTGGTCCTGGAAGGGCTTCAGGTCCACCCCCGGCACTTCGGAGGCAAGCGACACGCTGCCCATGCGGTAGCGCTGGCCTTCACGGATGTTGAAGGTCAGGAAATAGGATTTTCGGTCGCGCGTCAGTTCGGCCGAAGGGGAGGCAATCTGCACGTCGGCAAAGCCACGCGAACGGTAGAAGTCCAGCAGAAGCTGACGGTCCACTTGCACGCGTTCGGGAATGAACGTGTCGGCCGAGATCAGGCGGCGCAGGACGCCCGCCTGACGCGTTTCCAGAACCTGGCGCAGACGGCGGTCCGAGAAGGTGCGGTTGCCGGCGAACGCGATGCGCTCGACCTCGGTGATGCGGCCTTCGGTGATGGCGAAGACCAGGTCCACGCGGTTTTCCGAGCGGCGGATGATCTGCGGCGTCACCGTCACGGCCGTGCGGCCACTTTGCGAATAGGCCCGCGTGATCTCGGCGGCGTCCGCCTCGGCCTGCGAGGGTGAATAGGCGCGCAGCACCTGCGACTTCACCACCGTGGCCAGGTTCTCGTCCTTGAGGATGGAGTTCCCCTCGAACGCGATCTGCGCGATCACGGGATATTCCTGCACCTCGATCACGAGGGTGCTGCCCTGAGGCTGCAACGACACGGTCTGGAACAGGCCGGTGTCGGAAATGCGCTGATAGGCCTGGTTCAACTCGCCGGCCGACAGGGACTGACCCGCAGAGATGCCGGCAAAGGACAGGACGGTCGGAACGTCGACGCGTTCATTGCCACGAACGACCACGTTCGAGAAGCTGTAGCTTTGCGCCAGCGCGGGAATCACGGCCGCGCCGACGACCGCCGAGCCGAGGAAAACCGATACGACCGCAGGTCGCAGCCCGACCTTCGCTGCGCGACCTCTCATGCGTGCCATTTTCACTGCCCCGTTCTTGAACTTTGTTGCGTCCTGACTAGCGGCAATGCCGGGGCTTGTCAAAAGCCTGCGGAGGTCAGGGGCACAGAATATCGTTGCTCAGCGCGAACACCATCAGACCCAGGATCAGCGCAAGGCCCACGGTCATGAAGGCCTGCACCACACGCGGGTTGGGCGGGCGGCGCAGCACGGCCTCGGCGGCATAGAACACAAGGTGGCCGCCATCCAGCACGGGAATGGGAAAGAGGTTCATCAGCCCCACCGCCACCGACAGCACCGCAAGGAACCACACGAAGCTTTGCGCCCCGTCCGACGCCGCCGCACCAGAAGTTTCGGCAATCCCGATCGGACCTTGCAGATTGCAGGTGGAAATGGCGCCCGTCACCATGTGCCACATCCCCGAAAGGCTGGTCGTGACGATGGTCCAGCTTTGCCGCGCGCCCAGATGCAGCGCCTCCAGCGGGCCGGCGCGGCGGGTTTCGGGATCGAAGATCAGGCCGCCGGTGATGCCGATCAGCCACCGCGTCTCAAACCCGCCATCGGGCGTCGGGATGTCCTGACGTTTCGGCGTCAGGGACACCTCCCGCGGGGTGCCGTTCCAGACGGACAATGTGACCGGCTGGCCGTCCGTCGCGCCGATGCGGTCCCGCAACTCGGTGAAGCTGCGCACGGGCTGGCCGTCCACGGCGGTGATAACGTCACCGATCCGCAGCCCCGCCTCCTGCGCCGCCGAGGTGGGCGCGATGGAAGACGCGACGGGCGGGAAGGGGAACGGACCGTTCAGCGTGATCTTCTGGCCATCACGTTCCACCTCGTACCGCGTGGTGTCTGCGGGCGGCAGGTCCGACGCGATGGTGAAGGCGTCGGACAGCGTGGCCACGGGCCGTCCGTCCATCGACAGGATCAGGTCCCCCGTTTGCAGCGGGTCCACCTGCCCCGGCATCGCCCGAACCTCGCCCACCACCGCATCCTCGACCGCAACGCCGGTCGTGAAGGTCACCCCGGCAAAGACGAGGATCGCGAACAGGAAGTTGAAGACCGGACCCGCCGCGACCGTCGCCGCCCGTGCCCAAAGCGGCGCCCCGGTCAGCGTGCTGCGGCGTTCCGCGGGCGAAAGGTCGGCAATGGACGCGTCGGGTTGGGCGGACGCGGCGTCGGCGTCGCCCTTGAACCGCACATAGCCGCCCAAGGGAAGCAGTGCCAGTTGCCAGCGGGTGCCCCGCCGGTCCGTGCGCGCGAAGATCACCGGCCCGAAGCCGAGCGAGAACACCTCGGCATGGATGCCCGACCAGCGGCCGACGATGTAGTGGCCGTATTCGTGGATGGTCACGATGACCGACAAGGCGACCACGAAGGCCAGCAACGTCCAGATCAGGCCGCCGAATTGCGGGATCAGCTGCGCGATGTCCATGTCAGGCCTCTTCGGTGATCGCGGTGGCGATGCGGCGGGCCTCGGCGTCCACCTCCAGCACGTGATCCAAGGATGCAGGGGCGGTGCCCATGTCCGAACGCGTGGATATGCGGGACAGCGTCTCCTCCACCAGCAACGCCATGCGCGGGAATGCGATGCCGCCGGCGATGAAATGATCCAGCGCGATTTCCTTCGCCGCGTTGAAGGCCGCGCCATGCATGCCCCGCGCCTCCATCACCTCGCGCGCAAGGCGAAGGGCAGGAAAACGTGCTTCATCAGGGGCTTGGAAGGAAAGGTTCACGATCTTTGCCAGGTCCAGACGTTCAACGGGAACCGCCCCTCGATCCGGCCAGTGCAGCGCATAGCCGATGGCGTGACGCATGTCGGCCGGCCCCAGATGGGCCATGATGCCGCCATCGCAGAACCCGACCAGCGCGTGAACGATCGATTGCGGATGTACCAGAACCTCGATCCGCACTGGGTCGATATCGAAAAACTCTCGCGTTTCAATAAGTTCCAGGGCCTTATTGAACATGGAGGCACTGTCGATGGAGATGCGCTGACCCATCGCCCAGTTCGGATGCGCCACGGCCTCGGCCAGCGTGGCCTTCGCCATGCGATCCAGGCTCCAGTCACGGAACGGACCGCCGGACGCAGTGATGATGATCCTCTCGACGCAGGAGGGATCCTCCCCCGTCAGCGCCTGAAAGACGGCGGAATGTTCGCTGTCCACCGGCAGGATGGTGGCGCCATGCGCTTGCGCCGTGCGCATCAGCAGCGGCCCGGCCGTGACAAGGCTTTCCTTATTCGCCAGCGCCAACGTGCCGCCGTGACGCAAGGCCCGCAGCCCCGGCACCAGGCCGGCTGCACCGACGATGGCGGACATGGTCCAGTCCACCGGCCGGTCCGCGGCCTCGGCGATGGCCTGCACCCCGCCCGCCACCGCAATTCCGCTTCCCGCAAGGGCGTCGCGCAACGCCGGCAAGCACTCCTCATAGGCGGTGACGGCCAGTTCGGCCCCCAACGTCCGGGCCATTTCGGCCAGACGCGCGATGTTGCGCCCGCCCGTCAGCGCCACGGTCCGGTAGGTACCCGGCGGGGCACGGCGGATCAGGTCATAGGTGCTTTCACCGATGGAACCGGTGGCACCGAAAATGGAAAGGCTGCGCATCAGATGCTGTCCGGTACGGGAAGAGGGAAAAGAAGGCTCAGCAGCATGATCGCAACCACGGCCCCGATGACGGCGTCGAACCGGTCCAGAAGACCACCATGCCCCGGGATCAGGCTGGAGCTGTCCTTGATGCCGGCCCGCCGCTTGATCCAGCTTTCGGCGATGTCCCCCAGCTGGCCGGCAAAGGCCACGATGGCGGACAACAGGATGACCGGCCACGGCTCCCCCGCGAAGATCACGGTGGCAAGGCCGACAAAGGCCGCGCCCACCCAACCGGCGATCGTGCCGGACCAGGTCTTGTTCGGGCTGACGCGGGGCCAGAACTTCGGCCCGCCCAGGCTGCGCCCGACGAAATAGCCCATCACGTCCGACGCCACCACGATGGTGATCAGCCAGACGATGACCAGCGTTCCTTCCATGTTCCGAAGATCGATCAGGGTATAGCCGGTCAGCATGATCGCCAGCGCGTAGACGGCGGCGACCTTGCGGTGATGCAGGCTGGCCAGACAGGCCAGGGGGGGAATGCCCATCAGCACGGGCCGCCACAGGGGGGGCGTGTACAACAGCGCCAGAAGGCAGCCCGCCGCCAAAAGCCCCAGCCCGATCGGCACCCAAAGCGCGCGCGGGTTCTGCATCCGCGCCAGTTCCCATGTCATCAGCCCCGTCAGCAGAACCACCAGCAGCGAGAAGGTCGTCCCGCCCAGCCAGATCTCCACCACTCCGACGCTGAGCATGATCGCGGCCGAGGCCATGCGCTTGGGCAGATCGCCCCAGCGGCCCTGCTTGCGGCCCGCCTTCATGCCTGCCTTACGCCGCCGAAACGGCGATCGCGGTTGCCGAAGCGCGCCACGATCCGCGCCAGTTCATCCGGTGAAAAATCGGGCCACAAGGTCGACGTGAATTCATACTCGGCATAGGCCGTCTGCCACGGCAGAAAGTTGGAGGTCCGCGTCTCGCCCGACGTGCGGATGACCAGATCCGGGTCCGGCAGGTCCGCGGTGTCCAGGGCGGCGGCGATGGTGGCGCTGTTGATCGCCTCGGGCGCCAGCCGGCCGGAAGCCACGTCGGCCGCCATTTTGCGGATGGTGCGCGTCAACTCGTCTCGGCCGCCATAGTTTATGGCCACGGTCAGGTTCAGACGGGACAGGTTGGCCGTCCGCGACTCGATCCCCGCCATCAGGGTCTGCAACCGGGCGTCCAGCCGCGACCGGTCGCCGATGAAGCGCATCCGCACCCCTTCGATGGCCAGCCGGTCGGCTTCCCGCTCGATATAGCGGGCGAAGATGCCCATCAGACCCAGAACCTCTTCGGTGGAGCGTTTCCAGTTCTCGGTGGAAAAGGCGTAGATCGTCAGCCACTCGATCCCCAGATCAGGGGCGCAGCGGACGATCTGCTTCACCCGTTCGGCCCCCTTCCGGTGGCCGACCAGCCGTGGCCAGCTTCGATTCGTGGCCCAGCGGCCGTTGCCATCCATGATGATGGCGACGTGGCGCGCGCCGTCCTGTTTGATGCCGGACACGGGTGTTCCTCCGATCATGCAGGCTCAGACCTGCATGATCTCCTGCTGTTTCTGCTCCAGCGTCTTGTCCACGTTGGCGATGGCCTTGTCCGTCAGGGCCTGAACCTCGTCCGACCACATCTTCTGGTCGTCCTCGGCCATGCCGGCGGCTTTCGCCTTCTTGATCTGGTCCATGCCGTCGCGGCGTACGTTGCGGATGGCCACACGGGTGTTTTCGGCATAGCCGGCGGCGACCTTGGTCAGTTCGCGGCGACGCTCCTCGTTCAATTCCGGGATGGGCAGGCGGATCAGCGGGCCGTCGACCACCGGGTTGATGCCGATGCCGCTTTCGCGGATGGCCTTTTCCACTTTGGAGATCATGCCCTTGTCCCAGACGTTGATCACGACCATCCGCGGCTCGGGCACGTTGACGGTGCCCAGCTGGTTGATCGGTGTCATCTGGCCGTAGGCGTCGACATGGATCGGATCCAGGATCGCGCCCGAAGCGCGCCCCGTCCGCAGAGAGCCGAACTCCACCCGCAAGGCCGCGATCGCGCCGTCCATGCGACGCTCGATCGCGTCGAGATCGATCTCCAGATCGTCAGACATCGGTTTTCCTTCCTGATAGTTCCGCGCTTCATAACAGCCTGTCGCGCGGGGGTATAGCCTTAGCCGCGCACCCGCGTATAGGTGCCTTCGCCGCGCAGGATGCCGCGGAAACCGCCCGGTTCATCCAGCGAGAAGACGATGATCGGCAGGTCGTTGTCGCGGGCCAGCGCGATGGCCGAAGCGTCCATGACGCCCAGATGCTTGGCCAGCACCTCGTCATAGGTCACGTCGTCGTAACGCTTGGCGTCGGCGTGCTTGGCCGGGTCCTTGTCATAGACGCCGTCCACCTTGGTGCCCTTGAAGATGGCCTGGCAGGCCATCTCGTTCGCGCGCAGCGTGGCGGCGGTGTCGGTCGTGAAATAGGGGTTGCCCGTGCCGGCGGCGAAGATGCAGACGCGCTTCTTTTCCAGGTGACGCACGGCGCGGCGGCGGATGTAGGGCTCGCACACCTGGTCCATCGGAATGGCGCTGATCACGCGCGTGTGGATGTTCAGCGCTTCCATCGCGGCCTGCATGGCCAGCGCGTTCATCACCGTCGCCAGCATCCCCATGTAGTCGGCCGTCGTACGCTCCATCCCCTGCGCGGAGCCTTGGAGCCCGCGGAAGATGTTGCCGCCGCCGATCACCATGCAGATCTCCACACCCAGATCGTGAACGGATTTGACCTCGCGGGCGATGCGGTCGACGGTGGGGGGATGCAGGCCGAAGCCCTGATCACCCATCAGCGCCTCTCCCGAAATCTTCAGCATGACGCGCTTGTAGGCAACGGGGGTAGGGGCGATCGTGTTCATGGGGCGCTTTCGTCGGTTTTACTTCGCGTGAAAATGTCTCAAAACGGCGCCGGTTTCAACCGGAGCGACGCGCATGATCGACATTCCCCCCGACCGGCCCGTCCTGATCGCCGGACCGACGGCCAGCGGCAAGTCGGCGCTGGCGGCCCGCATCGTGCGCGACGGCGGGGGCATCGTGGTGAACGCCGATGCATTGCAGGTCTACGGCAACTGGCGGATCCTGACCGCCCGTCCTTCGGTGCCCGAGGAAGAGGCACTTCCCCACGCGCTTTACGGCCATGTGGCCCGGGATGCCCAATATTCGGTCGGTCACTGGCTGCGCGAGGTCGAGGTGATCTTGCAGGGCCCGTTGCGTCCCGTCATCGTCGGCGGCACCGGACTTTATTTCACGGCGCTGACGCAGGGACTGGCCCCGATCCCCGCCACACCCGTCGAAATCCGCACCGAAGGCGACGCCCTGCCCCTGCCCGACCTCATCCGCGCACTGGACGCGGACACGGCCGCCGGAATCGATCTGAGCAACCGCGCCCGCGTTCAGCGCGCGTGGGAGGTGCTGCGGGCGACCGGCAAGGGTCTGGCCGCCTGGCAGGCCGACACTCCGCCCCCCTTGCTGCCGCTGGACCGAGCCATGGCGCTGGTCCTGCGGCCGAAGGCCGCATGGCTCGATGCCCGCATCGACCGACGCTTCGACATGATGATGGCCGATGGCGCGCTGGAGGAGGCGCGGGCCGAACTGCCGCATTGGCAGGCAAACCGCCCCTCGTCCCGCGCCATCGGTGCGCCGGAACTGATCGCCCATCTGCGGGGTGAGATGACGCTGGAAGACGCGGTGGCCGCGGGAAAGCTGGCGACACGGCAATACGCCAAGCGGCAAAGAACATGGTTCCGCAACCGGATGCGCGCATGGCAGGAATTGACCCCGGAAAACGCGGACTAGATCCCCTTCATGCACATCCTCGCCCGCCGCCATCTTCGCGACCACCAGAACGGCCGCCTGTCCCGGCGGGAGTTTCTGACGCGCGTGACAGCGCTGGGCGTGTCGGTGCCACTGGCCTACGATCTGCTGGGCACGGCACCGGTCGCGGCACAGGAAGCACCTGTGGCCGGGGGCACGCTGCGGATGCAGATGCCGACCCTTGCGCTGTGCGATCCGCGCCTTGCCGACTGGCCCGAGATCGGGAACATGCTGCGCGGCTGGCTTGAACCGCTTGTGACCTACAACGCGGACGGCACCTTCACCGGCCACCTGCTGGAGCGGTGGGAACTGTCCGAGGACGGCCTGCACCTGCGCCTTCATCTGCGCCCCGGCATCCTTTGGCAGAACGGAGAGCCGATGGTGGCGGAGCACGTGGCCCACAACCTGCGCCGCTGGTGCGAGCCGGTTCCGCGAAACGGTCTGGCTGCGGTCATGGAGGCGGTGATCCAAGGGCAGATCGAGGTGGTGGATGACCGGATGCTGGACCTGACCCTCGGCTTCCCGGATGCCACCCTGATAGCGAGCATGTCGGACTATAATGCGCTGATCGTCCACCCCTCGTATGACGGCGCAGATCCGGCGGTAAATCCATTAGGGTCCGGACCTTACCGGCCAATCTTGAACGAGGTTGGCAAGATGCAGTCGCTGGAAAAGGTGACGTGGTGGGGCACGCCCGTCTTCGGCGGCCCCTGGCTGGACCGGATCGATTACGTCGACCTCGGCACCGCGCCCATGCGGGCGCTGGAGGCGGCGCAGGCCGGCCTCATCGACGCCGTGGATCAGACGGTCGCCGACAACATCCGCGCGATGGAGGATCTGGGCTGGGTCGCCTCGCAAGCCGAATCCTCGGCGACACTCGCGGTGCGCTTCCAGCAGCAGGACCCCACCTTTGCCGATCGCAGGGTGCGTCAGGCGCTTCAACTGGCCGTCGACAACGGGATCGTGCTGGACATCGGCGTGAACGGGCTGGGCATCCGCGGCGAGAACCACCACGTGTCGCCCCTGCAGCCCGATTATGCCCGCGTGGATCCGCCCGCCACCGACATACCCGCAGCTCAGGCTCTTCTGGCCGAGGCTGGCTTTGCCGAGCACACCTTTATCCTCACCTCGCTCGACGACACGTGGCAGGCGCTAAGCTGCGACGCGGTCGCGGCGCAATTGAACGACGCCGGCATCACCGTCCAGCGCCAGATATTGCCGGGGGCTGAGTATTGGGCGAACTGGCGGTCCTACGGGTTTTCAGGCACCTATTGGAACATGCGTCCGCTGGGGGTTCAGGTGCTTCGGCTCGCCTATCGTAGCGGTTCCGCCTGGAACGAAACGGGATTTTCCAACCCCGATTTCGACAAGGCGCTGGATCGTGCACTGGGCATCGCCGGCGCCACCGAACGGCAGAAGGTGATGGCCGAACTGGAAACGATCCTGCGCGAGGAGGCGGTGCTGATCCAGCCCTTCTGGCGCAGCCTGACCCGCCACGCCACGCCACGATTGCGCGGCGCGGCGATCCTGCCGACGCTGGAACACCGCCACCACGAATGGTGGCTGGCGCCCTAGGGCTTCTTCTTGTCCAGGTGCTTGCGAAGACGCGACGGTGTCCCGAAGTTCTTCTTGTCCTTGTAGGGATTCTTGTCGCCCTGCCCGCGCAGCGTCAAGCGGATCGGCGTGCCCGGCATGTCAAAATGGTCGCGCAACCCGTTGACAAGATAGCGTTTGTAGCTGTCGGGCACCATGTCTTGATGGCTGCACATCACGATGAAGCCCGGCGGACGGGTCTTCACCTGCGTCATGTAGCGCATCTTGATCCGGCGGCCGCCCGGGGCCGGCGGCGGGTGGGCCTCCGTCATCGCGCCCAGCCACGAGTTCAGGCGCGCGGTGGGGATGCGCTGGTTCCAGGTGTCGTGCACGCGCAGGATGGCGTCGCGCAACCGCTCCAGTCCCCGGCCTGTCTTGGCCGAGACGGTGATCAGCGGCGCCCCACGAAGCTGCGGCAGAAGACGGTCGAACATCTCCTTCACCTCGGCCAGCTTGTCCTGCTTGTCGTCTTCCAGATCCCACTTGTTGACCGCGATGACGACGGCCCGCCCCTCCGTCTCGGCATAGTCGGCGATGCGCAGGTCCTGCTGCTCGAACGGGATCTCCACGTCCAGAAGCACCACGACGACTTCTGCGAAGCGGACGGCACGCAGACCGTCGGACACCGACAGCTTTTCAACCTTGTCCGTGATCTTGGCCTTCTTGCGCATCCCCGCCGTGTCAAAGATACGGATCGGCGTGCCGTTCCAGTCCGTGCGGATGGAGATGGCGTCGCGGGTGATCCCCGCCTCCGGCCCCGTCAGCAGACGGTCATGGCCCAGGATCTTGTTGATCAGCGTGGATTTTCCCGCGTTCGGACGGCCGATCACGGCGATCTGAAGGGGGTGCTTGTCAGTAGGCTTGTGCGCCTCGGGATCGGATTCTTCTTCCGAGTCCTCGGGCACATCGACGTCGATGATCGGGGCGTCCTGCTCCGCCCGTTCGGCAAAGCCGTCGGCGATGGGAACGAGGATGCGGTAAAGATCGTCCATCCCCTCGCCATGCTCGGCCGACAGGCGGACGGGTTCACCCAGACCAAGGCTCCAAGCCTCGATCGCGCCGCTGTCGCCGGCCTTGCCCTCGGCCTTGTTCACGCCAAGGATGACATGCGCGTTCTTGCGGCGCAGGATGTCGGCGAAGACCTCGTCGCTGGGGGTCACGCCAACCCGGCCGTCGATCAGGAACAGGCAGACGTCGGCCATGTCCACCGCGCGTTCGGTCAAGCGGCGCATCCGGCCTTGAAGGCTATCATCGGTCACTTCCTCCAGCCCCGCCGTGTCTATCACGGTGAAGCGAAGGTCGATCAGCTTGGCATCGCCCTCGCGCAGATCGCGCGTGACGCCGGGCTGGTCGTCGACCAGCGCCAGCCGCTTGCCGACCAGCCGGTTGAACAGGGTCGATTTGCCCACGTTGGGCCGCCCGACAATGGCGAGGGTGAAACTCATGCCGCTCTCCTTACGAAGGTCGGACGCTTACACTGTCCTTGCGTCAGCGGAAAGCGTGAATCCGACCATCCGTCGATACCACATAGATCGCGCCGCCCGCGACCGCCGGTTGCGCCGCAGCCCCGCCGTCCAGATCCAGCGTCCCCACAAGGTTGCCGTTGATCGGATCGAACATCCGCAGGACCCCGTCGGCCGAGGCCACGACGACCCGCCCGCCCGCGATGACCGGCCCGTAATGCGCCACGATCGCCGCACGCTTGCGAACCTTCTTTGCCTTGTAATACGGCATCGGCACGGACCAGATGGTCTGGCCCGTCGCGGCGTCCAGACGCACCAGATGCGCCTCGTCCGACACGAGGAAGAGCGAGTTGCCGCCCACCGCGACGGGGCCGTAAGCCCCTTCCTTCGCCGCCCAGATCCGTTCGCCGGTGCCCCGGTCGACCGCGACGGTCTGACCGCCCTGGTTGCCGACATAGATGCGCTGGCCATCCACCACGGGATCGCCGGTGATGTCGGACATCAGGGCATAGGTGCGGCCACGCCGCTGTCCCGCCACGGCGGTGGTCCAGCTGCGCGAACCCGACTGGCGCAGAACGGCCATCACCTCACCCGTGGCGAAGGGAAGGATCACCTCACCCCCCGCGACGGCGGGGGAGCCTGTCCCCAGCATGCCGCCGATTTCCGACGTGCCCAGAACCGTCCAGTCCACACGGCCGGTGCCGGCGTCCACGGCCCAAGCCGTTCCGTCACGCGCCACGGCATAAACCGTTCCGCCCTCCACCGTCGGCGCGCCGATCGCGGCCGCGCCCAGATCCTGCCGCCACAGAACCGCGCCCGTGGCAGGGTCGAGCGCCACAAGCTCGCCATATCCCGTCGTCGCGAACAGGCGCCCGTCCCCGAAGGCGAGCCCGCCGCCCGAGATCTGGGACCCTTCACCGGACGGACGCAGCGGCGTCGTCCATTGAAGCTGCCCCGAGGTCGAGACCGAGGCCACCCGCGTGTCCGCGTCCATGGCAAAGACCTGATTGCCGGCGGCAACCGGCGCGGCGGCAATGCGCTGCCGATTTCCGTTCCCGTCGCCGAGCCGCACCGACCACACCTCGGTCGGGGTGGCCGACAAGGCGCCATTGCCCGCAAGATGCTGGGCGTTGCCGCCGCGATGCGTCCAGCTTCCCGCCCGCTGGGCCGGAAGGGCGATGGGTGCCGCGCGGTTGGTGGTCAGCCCCGTCGTGTCGGCGCCGCCCGACAGGCTCGCCTCCAGCGGGGCGCGCACGTCGAAACGGGGACCGGGCAAGGTGGCTTCCCGCTGGCAACCGGCCACGGCCAGTGCGGCCAGCGTGACAAGAGCCGTGGTTGTCTTCATCATGGGGAAACCCTCCTAGCCGGCGGCGATGGAACCGCCCAGGGCGGTGATGACCTGCGACGCGCGCTGGCGAAGATCGGCCGGGCTTTGCTGATCCGTCAGCAGCGCCTTCAGGCCTTCGATGGCAGCCTGCGTGTCGCCGGCCTCGATGTCCAGATAGGCCAGCTGCTCCCGCGCCAGTGGGCGATAGGGCTGGCCCGGCCCGGTCAGGGGTTGCAGAAGAGCGCGGCGTTCCTCGACCGACAGGCTGTCGCCGGCCACCACGGCCTTGCGCAGAACGGCCAGATCATGGAACGCGGCCGGAAGGCTGGTGTCGGCGATCACGCTGTCCAGTGCGGCCACCGTGGCGGCGCGGTCCTGATCCGGGTCGGAGGCCTTGATGAGGCCGACCAGCGCCTCGCGCGGGCCTTCGGCCGTCACCCCGTCCAGCGCCGTGCGCCGCGCCTCGGGCGTGTCGGCCTGAAGGGCGGCCATCAGGGCATCCCCAAGCGCCTGCGACGACGTTTCATGCGCCTGCCGCTGCCAACCCGTCCACGCCACGCCGCCGGCGATGGCCAGCACGATCACACCGGCCACCCAACCGTAACGCTTCAGCGCGCCGAACAAACGCTCACGACGCAGCTCGTCGGCCACCTCGCTCATGAAGTTGTCGGAGTTGCTCACGAAAACCGCTCCCTTGCCTTTGTCATCGTCTTACACAGTTTCAGCGCGGATTGCCAAGAGCGTCCGCCTCTTCCGCGGACTGGTGCGCCCAAAGGCGCGCGTAGCGGCCGCCAAGGGCCAGAAGCTCCTCGTGCCGGCCATGTTCGGCCACGCGGCCCGCTTCCATGACAAGGATGCGGTCGGCGTCGGCGATGGTCGACAGACGGTGCGCGATCGTGACCACGGTGCGGCCCTGCGACATCTCGCGCAGGCTGTCCTGGATGTCCCGTTCGGTCTGCGTGTCCAGGGCCGAGGTCGCCTCGTCCAGAAGCAGGATCGGCGGGTTCTTCAAGATGGTGCGGGCGATGCCCACGCGCTGCTTTTCCCCGCCCGACAGCTTCAGCCCGCGTTCCCCCACCGTTGTTTCATACCCGTCCGGCAAGGACAGGATGAAGTCGTGGATCTTCGCGGCGCGGGCGGCAGCGAAGATCGCCTCCTCCCCGGCATCAGGACGACCATAGGCGATGTTGTAGCGGATGGTGTCGTTGAACAGGACCGTGTCCTGCGGCACGACGCCGATCTGGTCGTGCAGGCTGTCCTGCGTCACGTCGCGCAGATCCTGCCCGTCGATCCGCACCGCACCGCCCGTCACGTCATAGAAGCGGAACAGCAGGCGCCCGACGGTCGACTTGCCCGCGCCCGAGGGCCCGACCAGCGCGATCGTCTGCCCCGGTTCCGCCCGGAAGGACAGGCCCTGCAGGATGGGCCGTGCCGGATCATAGCCGAATTCGACGGCATCAAATTCCACCGCGCCGCCTGCAACCTGCAGCTTCTTGGCGTCGGGACGATCCTCAATCTCGGCCGGTTGACCCAGAAGGCCGAACATCTGGCCCATGTCGACCAGCGCCTGCCGGATCTCGCGGTAGACGGTGCCGAGAAAGCCGAGCGGCATGGTGATCTGGATCATGTAGGCGTTGACCATGACGAAATCGCCCACGGTCAGCGTGCCGGCCGTGACACCGCGCGCGGCCATGACCATGACGGCCACAAGACCTGCCGTGATGATCGCACCCTGCCCCATGTTCAGCAACGACAGGCTTTGCCCGGTGCGGATGGCGGCCCGTTCGTAGCCCGACATGGCCGTGTCGTAGCGGCCGGCCTCGCGGCTTTCGGCGCCGAAATACTTCACCGTCTCAAAGTTCAGGAGGCTGTCCACGGCCTTCTGGTTCGCGTCGTTGTCGGAATCGTTCATCTCCTGCCGGATGCGAACGCGGATTTCCGTCACCTTCAGGGTGAACGCGATGTAGAGGCCGACCGTCAGCAGCACGACCGCCATGTAGGCAAAGCCGAACACGACCCAGAAGATGATCGCAACCAGCGCCAGTTCCAGAATCAGCGGCCCGATGGAGAAGAGGAGGAAGCGCAGCAGGAAGTCGACGCCCTTCACCCCCCGTTCCATCACCCGCGACAGGGTGCCGGTCCGGCGCATGATGTGATACCGCAGGCTCAGGCGGTGGAGGTGCGTGAACGTTTCCAGCGCGAGCGCACGCAACGCCCGCTGCCCCACGCGCACGAAGACCAGATCGCGCAACTCGCCGAAGGCCTGCGCCCCGAACCGCGCCAGGCCATAGGCGAGCGTAAGCCCGACCGCGCCCAGAACCATGGGCGACGCCTCGCCCCCAAGGGCGTCCACAGCGGCCTTGTAGACGGCAGGCGTGGAGACGGAGATGACCTTTGCCAGAACCAGCAGCAGCAGCGCGCCCACCACACGGCGGCGCACCCAGGGCTGATCCTTGGGCCAAAGATAGGGAAGGACGCGGGCGATGGTCTGCCAGCCGCTGCTTGGGGTCTCGGTGCTCATGCCCATCTCATACGGCTGGCGGCGGGAAATGGCCAGATGGTCACCTTGCCGTCGCAAAGGCATCGGTTGTAGGCTGGACCGAAAAAGAAGGTGAAGCATGAGCTATTCAATGTCTGTCTGCGTGTTCTGCGGATCGCGCCCCGGCAACCGCCCCTCCTACATGACCGCGGCCGCCGAAACCGGCCAGATGATCGCCCGCAACGGCTGGCGGCTGGTGTATGGCGCTGGGGATGTGGGCCTGATGGGCGAAGTCGCGCGGGGTGCCGCGGCGGGGGACACGCTGGGCGTCATTCCCGAACACCTAATGGCCCGCGAACAGGGCCGGCGCGATGTCACGCATTTCGTGGTCACCGACAACATGCATGTGCGCAAGACGGTGATGTACATGAATTCGGACAAGATCGTGGTGCTGCCAGGCGGCGCCGGATCACTGGACGAATTCTTCGAGGTGCTGACCTGGCGTCAAATCGGCCTGCACAGCAAGCCGATCTTCCTCCTGAATACAGAGGGTTACTGGAATCCGCTCATGCAGGTTCTGAACCACACGGTGCAGGAAGGGTTTGCCGAAGCCGGTTTGCTTGACTTTGTCCGTCTGGCTGACACGGTTCCGGAGTTGGAGCAGGCCCTGAAGGGCTAGGCCGACATCTCGGCCAGCACCGCCTGTTCGATCTTGTCGATCGGCATGGATGTCAGGGACTTCGGAATCTCCTGCACGATCTTGGCCTGAACCTCCTTGTGGAGTTCGGACCGGAGCACGCCAAGGGTTTGCGGTGCCGCCACGATCACGAGCCGGTCGAAGCGGCCCTTCTGCGACATCTTGTACAGACGTTCGGCGAGATCCTGGGCAAAGCGATCCCGCTCCAGCTGATGATAATCCGTCTCCTCGATCGCAGAGCCGGTGCCACCCGCACGGTTGCCGAGTTGACCGGCCTTGTCGGTGCTTTGTTCTCGATCCGGCGGATTGTCGTGGGTCTCCACCGCGCGAACGCGCAGGATGGGATATTGCGCGTCGCCCTCGTTCTCAAGGAACAGGGCCTTTTCGCCATCTGCCACCACAACCCAGGTGCCGTTGGTCAGCCGTTGCATCTCGTTCTCCTTCTTGCCGTTCGGTGGTGCAACGAAGGGAAAGGAGTGCATGTTCCAGAATGAAATGGCCCGCGATGAACGCGGGCCATTTGGTGCTTACATGCGGGCCGCGACGGCTTCCCAGTTCACCAGCTTGTCCAGGAAGTTGGTGAGGTAGGCCGGACGCTTGTTGCGGAAATCGATGTAGTAGCTGTGCTCCCACACGTCGCAGCCCAGCAGCGCGGTCTGATCAAAGCAGAGCGGGTTCACCCCGTTTTCCGTCTTGGTGATCTTCAGCGCGCCCGAGGCGTCCTTCACGAGCCAGGCCCAGCCCGAACCGAACTGTCCGGCGCCGGCGGCCGCGAACTCTTCCTTGAACTTCTCGACCGAACCGAAGCTTTCGGTCAGCGCCTTTTCCAGCTCGGACGGGATCGTTTTCGGACCGGGGCCCATGATCTCCCAGAACAGGTTGTGGTTCCAGTGCTGCGAGGCGTTGTTGAAGATGCCCGATTGCGCCACGGCGTCCGGCTTATAGGTGCCGCGGACAACGTCTTCCAGCGACGCGTTTTCCCACTCGGTGCCGGCGATCAGCTTGTTGCCGTTGTCGACATAGGCCTTGTGGTGAATGTCATGGTGGAATTCGAGCGTTTCCTTCGACATGCCCAGATCGGCAAGCGCGTCGTGGGCATAGGGAAGATCGGGGAGCGTGAATGCCATCTTGGCCTCCTTCAGTCGGTTCGCGTCAATAAGAGACCACCGGCCGGGAAGGTCAAGGGGCGCGCCAAAGCAAAACGCCGCCCGGGGGGCGGCGTTTCACGAGGTTTCCGGAAGAAATCAGCCGGCCAGCGTCTTGGCGACTTCGGCGGCGAAATCTTCTTTTTCCTTTTCGATGCCTTCACCGACGGCCATGCGCACGAAGCCCACGACCTCGACGCCCGCATCCTTCGCGGCCTGGGCCACGGTAATGTCGGGGTTCAGCACGAACTTCTGACCCAGCAGCGTGACTTCCTCGAAGTACTTCGCCATGCGGCCGACGATCATCTTCTCGATCACGGCTTCGGGCTTGCCCGACTCGCGCGCCTGCTCGGTCAGGACGTTCTTCTCACGCTCCACCAGCGCGGGATCCAGATCGGCTTCCGACAGCGAGGCCGGGTTGGTCGCGGCGACGTGCATGGCGATCTGCTTGGCGATGCCGTTGTCGGCGCCCTTCACGGCCACCAGCACGCCGATGCGGCCCATGCCGTCGGCGGCGGCGGTGTGGACGTAGGACGCCACGGTGTCACCTTCCACGACGGCCATCCGGCGCAGGGTCATGTTCTCGCCGATGACGGCGATGGCTTCGTTCAGCACCGTTTCGACCGGCTTGCCGTTCAGGTCGGCCGATTTCAGCGCGTCCACGTCCGACACGGTCAGCGCCGTGGCGGTGATGCCGGACACCAGCTTCTGGAAGTCGGCGTTCTTGGCCACGAAGTCGGTTTCGGAGTTCACCTCGACCGCGACGCCCTTGCCGCCGGACACGGCGACGCCCACCAGACCTTCGGCCGCCACGCGACCGGATTTCTTGGCAGCCTTGGCCAGACCCTTGGTGCGCAGCCAGTCAACGGAGGCTTCCATGTCGCCGTTGTTTTCCGTCAGCGCCTTCTTGGCGTCCATCATCCCTGCGCCGGTCGACTCGCGCAGTTCCTTCACCATCTGTGCGGTGATTGCCATCGTGGCTCTCCTCGATATTCGATTGGAAATCCCGACGGGTGTAAACCCGCCGGGTAACGGTCAGACGACAGGCTTACGCCTCTTCGACGGCCTCTTCCTCGGGAGCGGTTTCCAGCTCTCCCAGGTCGATGCCGGCTGCGCCCATCTGGGCGGTCATGCCGTCCAGCGCCGCACGGGCGACCAGATCGCAATAGAGGCCGATCGCGCGGGCCGCGTCGTCGTTGCCTGGGATCACGTAGTCCACGCCCTTGGGGGACGCGTTGGTGTCGACGATCGCGACGACCGGAATGCCCAGCTTCTTGGCTTCCAGGATGGCGAGGTCTTCCTTGTTCACGTCGATCACGAACAGCAGGTCCGGAACGCCGCCCATGTCACGGATGCCGCCCAGCGAGGCTTGCAGCTTGGACTGCTCGCGCTCCATGTTCAGGCGCTCTTTCTTCGTGAGGCCTTCGGCACCGTTCGCCATCAGCTCGTCCAGTTGCTTCAGGCGCTGGATGGAGTTGGACACGGTTTTCCAGTTGGTGAGCGTGCCGCCCAGCCAGCGGTGGTTCATGTAGTGCTGTGCGCAACGCTCGGCCGCGTCGGCGACGGGCTTCTGCGCCTGGCGCTTCGTGCCGACGAACAGCACGCGGCCGCCCTTGGCGACGGTGTCGCGGACGACTTGCAGCGCCTTGTCCAGCATCGGGACGGTTTGCGTCAGGTCGATGATGTGGATGCCGTTGCGGTCGCCATAGATGAACTCGCCCATCTTGGGGTTCCAGCGAGCGGTTTGGTGACCGTAGTGAACGCCAGCTTCAAGCAGCTGACGCATCGAGAAATCGGGGAGCGCCATGTCCATGTCCTTTTCCGGTTTACGCCTCGGCAAAACCTTGAGGGATCTCTCCCAACCGGCGGACCTTTCGGGATGTCTCCCCGATCAGCCCAAGCTTCGCCTGTGAAGTGCCGCGCGTATAACCTGCACCGGGACCGTCCGCAACCCCTTGCGCGGCGCGCGTGCCTGAAGGAAAAGCGGGGAATGACAGACATTCTTTGCATCGGCTCGGTCCTATGGGACATCATCGGGCGTTCGCCCTCGGCCATGCGGCTCGGCTCCGACGTGCCGGGCCGCATCACGCGCATCCCCGGCGGGGTCGCGATGAACATCGCCATCACCTTGCGCCGCTTCGGCCTGACGCCCGCCTTGCTGACGGCGGTCGGGCGGGACGCCGAAGGGGATGAACTGGTCGCCGACTGCGCGCGGCTGGGCATGGTGACGGACCATATCTACCGCTCCGACGATCTGCCGACGGACCGCTACATGGCGGTGGAAGGGGCCAACGGCCTGATCGCCGCCATCGCCGACGCCCATTCGCTGGAAGCGGCGGGCGACAAGATCCTGCGGCCGCTGACGGGCGCCCTGGCCGGCTGGGAAGGCCCCATCGCGCTGGACGGCAACCTGACCGAACAACTGCTGGCCGAGATCGCGTCTTCTCCCCTGTTCGCGAAGGCGGACCTGCGCGTGGCCCCGGCCAGCCCCGGAAAGGCCGAACGGCTGCTGCCGCTGCTGACCTGCCCCAACGCCACGATCTACGTGAACCTTGAAGAAGCGAACATCCTGTCCAAGGCGCCCGCCGCCACCGCCGCCGACGCTGCGGAGGCCCTGCTCGCCCGTGGCGCCGCCCGCGTGCTGGTGACGGACGGGGGCCGCGCCTGCGCCGAGGGGCGCGCCGGGGCCGGCGTCATCACCGATCTTCCGCCGCCCGTCCTTGTCACCCGGGTGACAGGTGCGGGCGATACCTTCATGGCCGCGCATCTTGTGGCCGAACGGGGCGGCGCCAGCCGTCCGAACGCCCTGCGCGCCGCCCTTCGCGCCGCCGCCGATCATGTTTCCGGAGATATCGCATGACCCTGCCCCTCATCCTCCAGTCCTCGGTCGAGGAAGCGCTGGCCAATGGCACGCCCGTCGTCGCGCTGGAAAGCACGATCATCACCCACGGCATGCCCTATCCCCAGAACGTGGAGATGGCGCGCGCGGTGGAGGACACGATCCGCGCCGGAGGCGCCGTGCCCGCCACCATCGCCATCATGAACGGCGCGATCCATATCGGCCTGGATGACGAGGATCTGGAGATCCTGGGCCAGACCCCGGACGCGATGAAGCTGTCCCGCGCCGATCTGGCCGTGGGGATCACCAGCGGCCGCGTGGGCGCCACCACGGTGGCCGCGACGATGATCTGCGCGCAACTGGCGGGCATCGACGTCTTTGCGACCGGCGGCATCGGCGGCGTGCATCGCGGCGCGGAAACGAGCTTCGACATCTCGGCAGACCTGCCGGAGCTGGGGCAGACGGCGGTGACGGTCGTGGCGGCCGGGGCCAAGGCCATCCTCGACCTGCCCAAGACGTTCGAGGTGCTGGAAACGATGGGCGTTCCCGTCATTGCCTATGGCCAGGACGAACTTCCGGCCTTCTGGTCGCGCCAGTCCGGTCTGAAGGCCCCGCTGCGGATGGACACGGCCGCCCAGATCGCGAACGCCCACGTGATGCGCGGCCTTCTGGGCCTGCCGGGCGGCCAGCTGATCGCCAACCCCATCCCCGCCGAACACGAGATCCCGCAGGAGGAGATCGGCCCCGCCGTCGAGGCCGCCCTGCGCGATGCCGAGGCGCAGGGCATCGCCGCCAAGGAGGTGACGCCCTTCCTGCTGGACCGCATCTTCACGCTGACCGAAGGCCGTTCCTTGCGATCGAATATCGAGTTGGTTCTGAACAATGCGCGGCTTGCTGCGGAAATCGCGACGGAAATCGCCCGTCTGCGCTGAACGGCCAGAAGCGGGGTTGCCCCGCTTCGCCCAATTCTCTACTGCCCGGCGCAACGGCAAAAAAAAGACGCCGGCACGAAGCCGGCGTTCAGGTGAGGCAGGTTTCATACAGGCAAGAAACCTATCGAGCAGTGAGGTCTTTATACCCCCCTGCATTCGCTTGGCCAAGTTAAAAGTTTGAAATGGCACAACCAGCACTTAAGGTGGCGGCCATCTGCAAACGCTGAACAGGCAGACGGGGCATGAAACAACAATTCGTTAAGGTTTTGCTGCTAACGGCCCTCGCTTTTTTGCCGACACAGGTAGTGGCGGAAAAGTCACACGGCATCGCCATGTATGGTGAACCCGCGCTTCCCACAGACTTTTCCCGCCTGCCCTACGCCAATCCGGACGCCCCCAAGGGCGGCACTATGGTGATGGGAGAATCGGGCGGCTTCGACTCGCTCAATCCCTATATCTTGAAGGGGCGCGCGCCGTTTTTCTTGGGCCCGTGGACGGTGGAGACGTTGATGGCCCGCTCCATCGACGAGCCCTTCACGCTCTACGGCTTGCTGGCCGAAACCGTCGAAACCGACCCCGACCGGACATGGGTGGAATTCACCCTGCGGCCCGAAGCGCGATTTTCGAATGGCAATCCGGTCACAGTGGAGGACGTGATCTGGTCCTTCCGCACCTTGGCCGAGAAGGGTCAGCCGCGATACATCGGGGCGTGGCACAAGGTGCGGTCGGTGGTGCAGACGGGCCCCCGATCCGTTCGTTTCACCTTCACCGAACCCGACCGCGAGATGCCCCTGATCCTCGGTCTGCGCCCGGTTCTGGAGAAGGCGCAGTATGAGGGGAAGGATTTTGCCGAATCGTCCGACGCGCCAATCGGTTCGGGGCCGTATGTCGTGGAAAGCTTCAGCCCGAACCGTTCCGTCACCTATCGCCGGAACCCCGACTGGTGGGGCAAGGACCTGCCGTTCAACCAGGGCCTCTACAACTTCGACACCCTGCGGACTGAATATTACGCCGACACGGGTGTGGTGTTCGAAACGTTCAAGGCCGGCGGGCTTTCGATCTGGAGGGAGCCGAACCCCGCGCGCTGGCTGACCAACTTCTCTTTCCCCGCCGTCCAATCGGGCGACGTGGTGCTGGAGGAGATCCCCCACCGCCGCCCGTCGGGGATGAACGGGCTGGTCATGAACACGCGCGGCCCGATCTTCGACAACTGGCACGTACGCGAGGCGATGATCCTCGCCTTCGACTTCGACAAGATCAACCAGATCGTCACCGGCGGGGTAGAGCCGCGGATCGGCAGCTATTTCGACAATTCCGATCTGGCGATGGAGGATGGTTCCGCCCCGGCGGGGGTTGCCAAACTGCTCGCCCCCTATGCCGACAGCATTCCCCCGGACGCGCTGGACGCCTATGCGCTGCCCCCGTCCGACATGCCCCGCCGCACCCGTCTGCGCCGCGCGATGGAGTTGTTGCGCGAAGCGGGATGGGAGGTGGAGAACGGAATCCTGATGCGCGGCGGCCAGCCCTTCCGGTTCGAGATCCTGCTTCCGCAGGGCGCGGGCGAAACCGCGACCGTGGCCGACATCTATGTGCAGTCGCTGCGCAGCCTCGGGATCGAGGCGCGGGTGACCACCGTCGATCCCGCGCAATACAACGAACGCGTGACGAATTTCGACTTCGACATGACCAGCATCCTTCGAAGCTTCTCCCTTTCGCCCGGGAACGAGCAGATGCTCTACTGGGGGTCCGCCGGGGCGATGCAGCCGGGATCGCGCAACCTGATGGGCGCCGCCTCTCCGGCCATCGACGCGATGGTCACGGCGCTGGTGCGGTCCCAGACGCCGGCCGATTTCCGGAACGCGACCCGCGCGCTGGACCGGCTGCTGATGACCGGCCGCTACGTCATCCCGTTCTGGTACGCCAAGGTGTCGCGCATCGCCTATCGCCGCGGCTTCCATCATCCGGACCGCCTGCCCCTTTACGGCGACTGGCCGGGCTTCCAGCCCGACACATGGTGGCAGGACAACGGAACCGCGCCGCATTGACCGCGTTTTCCCCCTGATCGCAGAACGGAGGATTGTCGGATGCGCTGGCGCACTGTGGAACAGAACTGGGAAGCCTTTCATGAATCGCTTCTGGACACTTGGCCGGTGCTGAGCGAGGACGACCTGATCGACGTCGAGGGCGACCGCCAGACCTTCCAGCAACGGCTGATCGAACTGACGGGCGAAGAGCCCGATGACGTGGCCCAGCAGATCGAGGAATGGCTGGAAGGCGCCGTCCCCTCGGACGTGCACATGGACGAACAGCACGACAACCAGTCCATCCTCGACAGCGAGCTCTATGTCTCTCCGGGCGAGGATGCGTCGGACGACGACCGCAAGTTCGGCGACGACAATGTGACAGACGATCCGGTGCGCGGCGGCTGACTGTCGTCAAAAATTCACCTCGGCCCTCTGGCCAATCCACCGGACGCGGCGCATAAGAGTGTCGCGTCCATGTCATCTTCGACCGGGCGTGCTTCCACATCAGGAACCCTCATGACTCCGGCAACGATCCCGCTGGACGTGTTTTCCGATCCCGTCTGCCCATGGTGCTACATCGGCAAGACCTTTCTGGATCGCGCATTGGAAAGCCGTCCGCTTCACCCCTTCCGCGTGGAATGGCACCCCTTCCGCCTGAACACGGACCTGCCCCCCGAAGGGGTCGAACGCGCCCCCTATCTTGAAGCGAAATTCGGTGACCGCCGCAGCGTCGCCGAGGCCATGGCAAGGGTCCAGGCCGTCGCGGACGAGGCGGGCGTGCGGATGGACATGGGCAAGGCCACGCGCGTTCCCGACACGCTGGACGCCCACCGCCTGATCCACTGGGCCGGCATCGAAGGCGCGCAGAACCGCGTCGTGGACGCCCTGTTCCGCGCCTACTTCCAGGACGGCGCCGATATCGGTCAATCGGACGTGCTCTCCGCCATCGCCTCGGCCTGCGGGATGGACGGGGCACTGGTGGGGCGCCTTCTGTCCACCGACGGCGATCGGGACGACCTGATGGCCCGCGACCTCGACGCGCGGGAAAAAGGCGTGACGGCCGTGCCGACTTTTTTGGTCGACCGTCAATTCGTGCTTGCCGGCGCGCAATCGACCGCCACCTGGCAACAGATCATCGACGACATCCTCAAGCAATTGGAAACGACATGAGCCGCGTGCGTTCCACCGGACCGTTGGAATTCATCGCCCTCGTGGCGGCGATGATGGCCACGATCGCCTTCTCCATCGACTCCATGCTGCCGGCCTTCCCGGTCATGACCGAAGAGCTGACCCCCGAGGCCCCGAACCACGTCCAGCTGATCGTGACGATGTTCGTTCTGGGCATGGGCTTCGGCACGCTGATCGTCGGCCCGATCTCGGACGCGCTGGGACGCAAGCCGGTGATGCTGGGCTGCGTGGGCGTCTTCTGCCTTGGCGCGCTGATCGGCTGGCAGGCCGACACGCTGGAGTGGATGCTGGTGGGCCGCGTCATCCAAGGCCTGGGCGCCGCCGGGCCCCGCGTCGTGGCCATCGCCATGGTCCGCGACCTGCATGTCGGGCGCGAAATGGCGCGCGTCGTCAGCTTCATCATGATGGTCTTCACGATCGTGCCGGCCATGGCGCCCATGATCGGCAGCGGCATCATCGCGCTGTTCGACTGGCGCGCCCTGTTCATCGCCTTTGCCGTCCTGGCGATCATGGCGGGCAGCTGGCTTTACATCCGGCAGCCGGAAACGCTGCCCGTGACCAACCGCCGGCCGTTGAAGGTGTCGAGTCTTTCAAAGGGCATGGCCGAGATCCTGCGCAACCGTCTCGTGCTCACCTCCATGGTCGTGCAGGGCTTCATCGTAGGCTGCATGTTCGCGACCATCTCCTCGATCCAGCCGATCTTCGAAACGCGGTTCGGGGCGGCCGACACCTTCCCGATGTGGTTTGCCGTCATCGCGCTGGTGGCGGGCGTGTCCAGCTTCGTGAACGCGCGGCTGGTGATGACGGTGGGGATGCGGACGCTGATCACCACGGTGATCGGCGCACAGGTCGTGTTCTCCACCCTGATGGCGGTGCTGAACGGCACCGGCCTTATGCCAGAGGCGCTGGCCTTTCCGGCCCAGATCCTGTGGACGATGACGATGTTCGGAATGCTCGGCCTCAGCATGGGGAACCTGAACGCCCTGGCGCTGGAACCGCTGGGCCATCTGGCGGGGCTTGGCGCGTCGGTGATCGGCTGCTTGTCCACCGTCATGGGCGTGGCGCTGGCCACGCCGGTCGGTCAGGCGTTCGACGGCACGAACGTGCCGCTGGCCACCGGCATCGCAATCTATTCCTCCGCGTCGCTTCTTCTGATGCTGAGCTTGCCAAAGCGTCACTGACGCTTCGGTTTCACCACCTTCTCGGCCAGATCCCGGGCAAGGCCGAAAGCGCCCCGGATCCGGTCGCCCTCGGTCTTCCACTCGGCGGCCACGGCGATCTTGTTGCCCACGACCTTCGCCTCCGGCTGCGCCTTCACGAAATCCACGAGGCCCGCCGGGTTGGCGAACTTGTCGTTGTGGAACTGGATCGTCGCCCCCCGCGGACCGGCGTCCAGACGCGAGATTCCCGCTCGCTTGCACATGGCCTTGATGCGCACCACCAGCATCAGCGTGTTCACCTCGCGCGGCAACTCGCCGAACCGGTCGATCAGCTCTGCGGCGAAGCCTTCCATCTCCACCTTCGTGGTCAGCCCGGACAGGCGGCGATACAGGCCAAGGCGGATGTCGAGGTCAGGGATGTATTCCTCGGGGATCAGCACCGGCACGCCGATGCTGATCTGAGGCGCCCACTGGTCGTCCATCTCGGTCAATCCGCCGATCTCGCCCGAACGGATCTTCTGGATCGTCTCCTCCAGCATGTTCTGGTACAGCTCGTACCCGACTTCCTTGATATGACCCGACTGTTCGTCGCCCAGAAGGTTGCCCGCCCCCCGCAGATCCAGATCGTGCGAGGCAAGATTGAACCCCGCCCCCAGATTGTCGAGACTGCCCAGAAGGCGCAGCCGTTTCTGCGCCTGCGGTGTCAGCGGGCTGCGCGGCTTCGTCATCAGGTAGCAATAGGCCCGTGTCTTCGACCGGCCCACCCGTCCACGGATCTGATAAAGCTGCGACAGGCCGAACATGTCGGCGCGGTGCACGATCATCGTGTTGGCCGTCGGGATGTCCAGACCGGATTCCACGATCGTGGTGGCCAGCAGCACATCGTACTTCCCGTCGTAGAAGTTGTTCATCCGTTCGTCCAGATCGCCGGCGGCCAGTTGACCATTCGCAACGATGAAGGTGACCTCGGGCACATGCTCGCGCAGGAACTCCTCGATCTCGGGCAGGTCGGAAATGCGGGGCACGACGAAGAAGCTTTGCCCGCCGCGATAGCGTTCGCGCAGCAGCGCCTCGCGCACCGTCACGGTGTCGAACTCGGACACGTAGGTGCGGATGGCCAGACGGTCCACCGGCGGCGTCGCGATGATCGACAGGTCGCGCACCCCCGTCAGCGACAGTTGCAGCGTGCGCGGGATCGGCGTCGCGGTCAGGGTCAGGACGTGCACCTCGGACCGCATCTCCTTCAGGCGTTCCTTGTGGGACACGCCGAAATGCTGCTCCTCATCGATGACGAGCAGGCCGAGGTTCTTGATCCGCACCCCCTTGGCCAGCAGCGCGTGGGTGCCGATGCAGATGTCCACGGTGCCATCGGCCAGACCGGCGCGGGTTTCCGACGCTTCCTTTGCCGGAACGAAACGGGACAGCTGACGCACCTTGAAGGGGAAGCCGCGGAAGCGTTCGGCAAAGCTGCGGAAATGCTGACGGGCCAGAAGCGTCGTCGGGCAGATGACGGCCACCTGCATGCCGGCCATGGCGGCGACAAAGGCCGCGCGCATAGCCACCTCGGTCTTGCCGAAGCCCACATCGCCCACGACCAGCCGGTCCATCGGCCGGCCGGCTTCCAGATCCGAAACGACATCGGCGATGGCCGCCAGCTGATCGTCGGTTTCCTGATACGGGAAGCGGGCCGAAAACGCTTCCCACATCTGGTGCGGGGCTTCCAGGATGGGGGCGTGGCGCAGGTGGCGTTCGGCCGCGATCCGCATCAGGCGGTCCGCAATCTCGCGGATGCGTTCCTTCAGGCGGGCTTTCTTGGCCTGCCAGGCGCCGCCGCCCAGCTTGTCCAGAAGGCCTTCCTCATGCCCGTAGCGGGACAGAAGCTCGATGTTCTCCACCGGCAGGTAAAGCTTCGCATCCTCGGCATAGACGAGGTGGAGGTAATCGTGCGGCGGGCCCGGCTGGTTGCGCGGCGGCTGGGGCACGCGCAGGGTTTCGAGGCCCATGTAGCGGCCGACGCCATGTTCCACATGCACGACCAGATCGCCCGGGGACAGGGTGTCCACCTCGCGCAGGAAGTTGTCGGCCTTGCGCTTCTTGCGCGGCTTGCCGACCAGCCGGTCGCCCAGCACATCCTGTTCCGAGATCACGGCAAGGCCGGGCGCGACGAACCCCGCCTCCAGCGGCCAGACCATCAGGAACAGCCCGCCCTTTCCGTCCTTGACCTGCCGGAAATCCGTTACGTTGGCGGCGGTTGCGTCCTGATCTTCCAGCAACCCCTTCAAACGTTCCCGCGCGCCTTCGGACCAGCTGGCCACCACGACCTGATGATCCTTGCGCAACGTCTTGATGTGATCGGCAAGGGCGGCGAACAGGCTCACATTCTCTTGCTGACGTTCAGGAGCGAAGTTGCGCCCGATGCGACCGCCCGCGTCCAGAACCCCCGGTCCCGGTGCCTGCGCCAGCGGCGACAGTTGCACCACGCGGTGCGAGGCCAGGGCGGCCTCCCACGCCGCATCGTCCAGATACAGACCTTCGGGCGCAACGGGCTTATAAACGGTATCGACGCGGTTCTTCTGGCCCAAAGCCTCGCGCCGGGCGTCATACTGGTCGGCGATGCCTTCCCACCGCGACAGGCGCGCCGCCGTGATCTGGTCGTCCAGCATTACCGAGGCCGAGGGGATGTAGTCGAACAGCGTTTCCAACCGCTCGTGGAAGAAGGGCAGCCAATGCTCCATCCCCTGATGCTTGCGGCCCGCGCTGACGGCTTCGTACAAGGGATCGTTCGCGCCGCCCGCACCGAATTCCACGCGGTAGTTCTGGCGGAAGCGGGTAATGGCGCTTTCGTCCAGCATCACCTCCGACACCGGGGCCAGATCCAGCACCGACAGCTTTTCGGTGGACCGCTGCGTTTCCGGGTCGAAGTGGCGCAACCCGTCCAGCGTGTCGCCGAACAGGTCCAGCCGGACAGGCTCGGACTCCGGCGGATAGATGTCGATGATGCCGCCGCGGATCGCGAAATCCCCCGGCTCCGCCACCGTGGTCACGGGGGAATAGCCCATGCGCCCCAGATAATCGCGCAGCCGCCCTTCGTTGATCCGGTCCCCCACGCGGGCCGAGAAGCTGGCAGCCGCCAGCGTTTCACGGGTCGGCACCTTCTGCGTGGCGGCGTTCAGCGTGGTCAGCAGCACGAAAGCGCCCGGAAGCCCCTGCGCCAGCGCCGCCAGCGTGGCCATCCGGCGCGCGGCGATCAGCGGGTTCGGGGACACGCGGTCATAAGGAAGGCAATCCCAGGCCGGAAGCTCCAGCACCGCCACCTCGGGGGCAAGAACGGACAAGGCTATGCGCATCGCCTCCAGCCGCTTGTCGTCGCGCGCAACGTGGATGACCGGCGCGCCGCGCGCCACCTCCTTCGCCAGAAGGCGGGCGTCAAAACCTTCGGGCGCCCCGCCCAGGATGATACGGTCCGCCATGGTTTTTCCCCTAGATCGACAGGCTGAGAACGCGCCAGACGCCCCAGATCAATGTTATGAAAATAGCCGTCGTCGCAATGGCTTGGACCATGATCCTATGCCAGATCAGGCGGTTGGCAAGGGTCTCGGCGTCCGGTGCCTCGGCGGCAAGGCGATGGGCGAGGCGTAGGCGCAGCGCCTCGATCAGGGCCCAGGGGGCGCCCATCAGGAACAGGGCCTGCGCCGCATCCAGCCCCGCAAGGGCCAAGGCCAGAAGCCCCGACAGCACGAAGGCCACCACGGCCACCAGCGCCACGCGCAAGCCGGCCGGCATCGCCAGCTTGCGCCGGACGTGGAAACGGGTCAGCCACAGCATCTCCTCGGCCGCGCGGGCGTCGGTGCGGGCGTTCAGGATCACGTCCTGCGGCACGCCCATGACGTTCCGCGTCACGATCGTCCAGAACCCCGCCAGCGCGATCCAGAACCACAGCACCGAAAAGGAGCGCAGGCTGATCGCGGAAAAAACAAGCTCGTACCACTGCAACTTGGCGTGTTCCCCAACCTTTGTTCCGGTCCTAGCCTTGAGAGGGCGGCTTTTCCATGGCAGGACAAGAAAAAACCGTTCCGACCGCTTCTGCTGGCCGGCTTTTGCCCCCGAAAGGACCGCCATGCGACCGATCCAGGCCACATATCCTGCCACCCGCTTCCGCCGCAACCGCAGTTCCGACGCCCTGCGCCGGCTGACACAGGAAAATGTCCTGACGGTGAACGACCTGATCTGGCCGGTCTTCATCCAGGACGGCACCGGGCAGGAAACGGAAGTCGCCTCCATGCCCGGCGTGTTCCGCCGGTCCGTGGACCAGCTGGTCGCCGCCGTTGCCGACGCGGCAGAGATGGGCATCCCCGCCGTCTGCCTGTTCCCCTACACCGACCCCTCCCTTCGCAGCGAAACGTGCGAGGAAGCGTGGAACCCCGACAACCTGACCAACCGCGCCATCCGCGCCATCAAGGCCGAGGTGCCGCACATCGCGATCATGACCGACGTGGCGCTGGACCCCTACAGCGCGCATGGGCAGGATGGCCTGATGAAGGACGGCGTCGTGCTGAACGACGAGTCCGTCGAGGCGCTGGTAAAGATGGCGCTGGCGCAGGCCGAAAGTGGTGCCGACATCATCGGCCCGTCGGACATGATGGACGGTCGCATCGGCGTGATGCGCCTGGCGCTGGAGGCCGCGGGCCACAAAACGACCGCGATCATGTCCTATTCCGCCAAATACGCCTCGGCCTTCTATGGGCCGTTCCGGGACGCGGTGGGGGCAAGCGCGACGCTGAAAGGCGACAAGAAGACCTACCAGATGAACCCCGCCAACAGCGACGAGGCGCTGCGCCTTGTGCACCGCGACCTGACCGAAGGCGCCGACAGCGTCATGGTCAAGCCCGGCATGCCCTACCTCGACATCTGCCGCCGCGTGAAAGAGGAGTTCGGGGTTCCGACCTACGCCTATCAGGTGTCGGGCGAATACGCGATGCTGAAGGCCGCCGCGCAGAACGGCTGGCTGGACGGGGACGCCGTGATGCTGGAAAGCCTGATGGCCTTCAAGCGCGCGGGATGCGACGGCATTCTCACGTATTTCGCCCCCGAGGTCGCGCGGAAACTGGCCCGCGGGATCTGACCGGCGGTGACAGGGCCGGCCCGATGGGCTAGGCTTCCGCCAATTCCCGTAAAGGGTTAGGAGAAAGGGACAGGATATGGATCGTCGTGCATTGCTGGTCGGGCTGGGCGCCACCATGGGTCTGGTGGCCTGCTCCAACGGTGTGAACAGCGCCGGGGGCTCCATGATCGACGCCCGGGTGGATGTGGCGCGGGACTATCTGTACCAGCAGTTCCCCGGAACGCGCGAACTGGCCGAACGCTCCTCGGGCGTGCTGTTCATGCCGCTGATCACCGAAGCGGGCTTCGGCGTGGGCGGCGCCTACGGGCGCGGCGCGCTGCGGATCAACGGGGTGACGGTCGACTACTATTCGGCCGCGAAGGCGTCGGTCGGGTTCCAGATCGGGGCGCAGCAATACGCCCACGCCCTGTTCTTCATGACGCCGGACGCGTTGTCGCAGTTCCGCGCCTCCTCGGGCTGGGTGGCGGGCGCCGATGTGCGTTATGCCGTGCCGGATCAGGGCGCCAGCCTTGGCAAGGACACGACCGAGATCACGCCCGTGGTGGCGCTGGTCTATGGCCAGTCCGGTCTGATCGCCGGGGCAACCGTGGCCGGCACCAAGTACACCCGCATCATTCCCTGACGCGGGGCCGTCGGGCCCCGTTCACGCGGAAGATCACCTTCTCTCGCCAGCTCCGCCACGTCGGTTGCGACGCGGCCGGGGATCGACTACCAAGCAGCCTCTTTCATTCGCGAGAGTTCGATGATCCGCACGTTCCGCTGGCTTTTCCGTATCTTCACGGGCCTTGTCATCCTGGGATTGGCGGCGCTGGCGGTGGGGTACTGGTTCCTGTCCCGCTCCCTCCCCGATTATGCCGAGGATTTCACGCTGCAGGGGCTGAGCGGCCCGGTGGAGATTGTCCGCAATTCCAACGACGTGCCCCACATCTTCGGCCAGACGGACGAGGACGTGTTCCGCGCCCTTGGTTTCGCCCATGCGCAGGACCGTTTGTGGCAGATGACGCTGATGCGCCGCACCGCCCAGGGCCGCCTGTCCGAGATTTTTGGCAAGCGCACCGTGGCCACGGACGCGATGATGCGGCGGCTGGACCTGTACGGCTTGGCGCAGCAATCGGTCTCGGCGCAGGACGAGGTGACGCAAGCCGCGCTTCGGGCCTATGCCCAAGGGGTCAACGACTGGATCCAACAGGTCAACGCAAAGGCCCGCGGGCGGGGCGCGCCGCAGTTCTTCCTCTTCTCCAACGAGATCGCGGCCTGGCAGCCGGCGGACAGCATCGCGATCCTGAAGCTGCTGGCGCTGCAGATGACGTCCAAGGCGTCGGATGAGGTGCTGCGGGCGCGCATGTCGCTGATCCTGCCCGACAACCGGCTGCACGACATCCTGCCCGACGATCCGGGCCAGGCGGTGATGGCGCTGCCGCATTATTCTGACCTCGCCCCGGGCGTGGGTCCCGACTACCACCCGATCCGCGTGGCGCAGGATCCGCTGTCGCCCTTCAAGGCCCGCGCCTTTGCCGGCGCGTCGAACGCCTGGGCGGCCGCACCGGCGCGTTCGGCGGCGGGCGGGTCCCTGCTGGCGAACGATCCGCATTTGCCCTTCACGGCCCCGACCATCTGGTATCTGGCGCGGCTGCAACTGCATTCGGGTGGCGTCATCGGCGGCACCATTCCCGGCCTGCCGCTGATCCTTTCGGGCCGGTCGGACGGGTTGGGCTGGGGCCTGACGACCGCATATGTGGACGATCAGGACCTGCATCTGGAACAGGTGAACCCGGATCAGACCGATCAGTATCGCACGCCCGAAGGGTGGAAGCCGTTCCGCACGGAACGCTCGATCATCCAGATCAAGGACGCGGCGCCCGAAACGGTGACCCTGCGCTGGACGGACAACGGTCCGGTGCTGCCCGGTTCGCAATGGGATGTGGGCACGATCACGCCGCCGGGGCATGTCATGTCCCTGTCCTGGACCGGCCTGTCCGGTGCCGACACGTCGATGACGGCGGCCCTGCACCTGATGATGTCCGCCACCGTGGCCGACGCGATGGAGGCCGGCCGCCAGTTCGTGGCCCCGGCCCAGAACCTGATGCTGGCCGACCGCGACGGCATCGCGATGCAGACCGTGGGCGCGATACCCCTGCGGGACGCCACCATGCAGGCGCAGGCGCGGATGCCCACGCCGGGCTGGGACCCCCTGAACCGCTGGAAGGGCACCGCCCCCTATGACAGCAACCCGCGCACGGTGGCGCCACCCTCCGGCATCCTGGGCAACACCAACAACAAGACGGTCGATCGTCCCTTCCCCGACCATGTCAGCTTCGACTGGGGCGACACGCAGCGCATCCGCCGCTGGCTGACCCTGATGGACGCGCGCGAGGTGCACACCCGCGAAAGCTTCATTGAGGCGCAGCAGGACACCGTCAGCCCCACCATGCGAGAGATCCTGCCCCTGATGGGCGCCGATCTGTGGTTCACCGGCGACCCCGCCCCCGATGGCACCCCCGAACGCCTGCGCCAGCGCGCGCTGGAAATGCTGGCCAACTGGAACGGCGAGATGAACGAGCACATGCCCGAGCCGCTGATCGCCGAGGCGTGGCTGGTCGCCGTGCAGGACCGGCTGATCCGGGACGAGCTTGGCCCCATGGCGGATGAATTCGCGCGCGCCGATCCGGTATTTCTGGACCGCGTGTTCCGCAACACGGATGGCGCGGGGGTCTGGTGCGACGTGGCGCAATCCGCCCCGAAGGAAACGTGCACGGACATCGTGCGCGAGTCGCTGGACGCCGCGTTGATCTGGCTGTCCGAGAAATATGGCAAGAACCTGGAAAGCTGGCGCTGGGGCGACGCGCATCAGGCAACGCACGACGATCCGGTTCTGGGGTCGCTGCCGGTGCTGCGTTATCTGGTGAACATCCGGCAATCGACCTCGGGCGGGGATGACACGCTGAACCGCGGCGTGACGAAGGGCTACGGCAAGGACCCGTTCCAGAACGTGCATGGCGCGGGCTATCGCGGGGTCTACGACTTTGCCGATCCCGACAGCTCGGTCTTCATCACGTCCACGGGCCAGTCGGGGCATCCGCTGTCGCGCTTTTATGACGATCAGGGTGGGCTGTGGCGGCGGGGGGAGTATATTCCAATGTCGCTCGACCCCGCGCTGGCGCGGGCGGCGGCGGTGGGGATCACCCACCTGAACCCGGCGCCTTAACGGCGCAGGTATTCGTGCACGGTGCAGGCCGGCCCCTCGCTGCGCAGCGGGAGGCGGGAGATGCAGCGCCATTCATCCATGTCGAAAGCCGGGAAGAAGGCATCGGCGTCAGGGACGTCCACATCGACCTCCGTCACCAGCAGGCGGTCGGCGATGGGAAGCAGATCCTCATAGATGCGCTGGCCGCCGACGCCGTAGATCCGGGCATAGCCCGCGGCCCGCGCCAGATCGGGCGCGTTCTCCAAAATGGAGGTTTCGGCCTCCCCTTCAAACGAGCGGGAGGTGACGACGATGTTCATCCGGCGCGGCAAGGGCGACTTCGGCAGGCTTTCCCACGTCTTCCGGCCCATGATGACGGCCCCGCCCAGGGTTTCGCGCATGAAGAACTTCATGTCCTCCGGCGCGTCCCATGGGATCGTGTTGTTCTTTCCGATGGCGCCGTTCCGGGCGCGGGCGGCGATCAGGGTCAGCATCAGACGGCCACCTCGGCTGCGATGGGGGGATGGGGGTCATAGCCCGACAGTTCGAAATCCTCGATCCGATAGGCGTCGAGGCTTCCGGCGTTGCGCAGGGTCATGCTGGGCAGCGGGCGCGGGTCGCGGGCCAGTTGCGTCCGGGCCTGATCGAGGTGGTTCGAATAAAGGTGCACGTCGCCGCCGGTCCAGACCAGCTCCCCCGGACGCAACCCCGCTTGTTGGGCCAGCATCAGCTGCAACGCGGCCGCCCCCGTCAGGTTGAACGGCAGGCCCAGCAGCAGGTCGCAGGAGCGTTGATACAGCAACCCGTTCAGCCGCCCATCCGACGTGACGTGGTATTGATACACCATGTGGCAGGGCGGCAAGGCCATCTGCCCCACCTCGGCCACGTTCCAGGCGTGGAACAGCATGCGGCGGCTGGCGGGGTTGGTCTTCAGCGTGTCCAGCAGGGTCGCGATCTGGTCGTGTTCGCGCCCGTCGGGACCCGTCCATCGACGCCACTGCTTGCCATAGACGGGGCCGAGTTCGCCCCACTGCGCGGCGAAATCGGCATCGGCGACGATCCGGTCCTCGAACACACGCTGGTCAATGTCATCGCCCGTGGCGCGGCGATAGGCGGCCAGCGGCCAATCCGTCCAGATGCGGACGTTCTGTTCCAGAAGCGAGCGGATGTTGGTGCCGCCGGTCAGGAACCACAGCATCTCCCGCACCGCCAGCTTCCAGTAGACGCGCTTCGTGGTCAGGATCGGCACCTGTCCCCTGGACAGGTCGAAGCGCAACAGGGCCCCGAACAGCGACCGCGTGCCCACGCCTGTTCGGTCGATCCGTTCGTCCCCATGCTCCAGAACCTGCCGCATGAGGTCGAGATACTGTTGTTCCATGCGTTGCCCTGCCCGCCTGTTGTGTTAACTTTCGGCCAAAGGAGAAGCCGAATGAAATACTTGCACACGATGGTCCGCGTGAAAGACCTAGACGCGTCCATGGCCTTTTTTCATCTTTTGGGGCTGGAGGAAACCCGGCGTATAGAGAATGACAAGGCTCGTTTCAGCCTCGTCTTCATGGCGCCCCCCGGCCAGCCGGAATGCCCGGTCGAACTGACCTACAACTGGGACGGCGACGAAGGCCTGCCTTCGGACAGCCGCCATTTCGGCCATCTGGCGTATGAATGCGACAACATCTACGACCTGTGCGCCCATCTTCAGGCGAACGGCGTGACGATCAACCGCCCGCCGCGCGACGGGCACATGGCCTTTGTCCGCAGCCCGGACAACGTGTCGATCGAGCTGCTGCAGAAAGGCGAACGCCTCGCCCCGGCCGAGCCGTGGGCCTCGATGGAGAACACCGGCCACTGGTGATCAGGCGCGCCATCGCGTGAGGGTGTCGCCGCCGATGCGGCGATGCTCCTCCAGCCGGAACCGGGGGGCGTCGGCCAAGGCTGCAAGGTTCAGCGCCCCAAGCGCCGGCACGCCATCGCCTCCGATCGCCGCGCCGGCCGTGAAGGTCACCACCTCCCCCACCAGCCCCGCGGTCAGAAGGCTGGCGGCCACCGTGGCCCCGCCCTCGCTGAAGATCCGCGTCAGGCCTTGGCGGGCAAGCTCCCGCAAGGCCGCTTCCAGCGTGTCGGCCTGAAGAACCGTTGCGCCGGTGTCCCGCCACGCCTGTTGGGCGTCATTGGTGGCTTCCCGGTGGATCATGCAGACCGGCACCTGCCGCGCGGTGCGGCCAAGGCGGCTGTCGGGGGACAGGCGCAGGGTGCCGTCCAGCACGATCCGCAGCGGCTGACGCACCGTGCCCAGATCGCGCACCGTCAGGTCCGGATCATCGGCCAGCGCCGTGCCGACGCCCACCATGACCGCGTCGTGCTGCGCGCGCATCGCATGCACCGCCCGACGCGCCTCCGCCCCCGTAATCCAGCGGCTTTCGCCTGAGGACGTGGCGATGCGCCCGTCCAGCGTGGTGGCCAGCTTCAGGGTGACATGTGGCAGGCCCTGTTCGACGCGCCGCAGGAAGCCTTCGTTCAGCCGACGGGCCTGCGCCTCCAGCACGCCCTCCGTCACCGTCACCCCGGCGGCGCGCAGCATGGCATGCCCGCGACCTGCCACCCTTGGATCGGGGTCGGTCAGGGCCGTGACCACATGAACGACGCCGGCACGGATCAGCGCCTCGGCACAGGGCGGCGTCTTGCCGTGATGGGCGCAGGGTTCCAGCGTGACATAGGCGGTGGCCCCGCGCGCGGCCTCACCCGCCTGAACCAGCGCCCGCGCCTCGGCATGGGGACGGCCGCCGGGCTGGGTCCAGCCGCGGCCGACGATACGCCCGTTCTTCACGATCACGCAGCCCACGGCGGGGTTCGGCCAGACATTGCCCAAGCCCCGCTGCGCAAGGTTCAGGGCGTGGGCCATACGCGCCGCGTCGGTCATTCCTCGCGGACGGCCATCGGGCGCAGTTCGGCCACGAACTTGTCGAAATCGTCGGCCGAATGGAAATTCTTGTACACGCTGGCAAAGCGCACATAGCCGACCGTGTCGATCCGGGCGAGGCTTTCCATCACGATCTCTCCGATCACCTTGGAAGGGATGTCCGTGTCGCCCAGGCTTTCCAGCCGCCGCACGATGCCCGAGATCATCTGGTCCAGCCGTTCGGGCTCCGCCGGTCGTTTTTGCATTGCAATACGGATGGACCGTTCCAGCTTGCTGCGATCGAAATCCTCGCGCTTGCCGGAGCTTTTGATGACCACCAGATCGCGCAGCTGCACCCGTTCATAGGTCGTGAACCGCCCGCCGCAGCCCGGGCAGAACCGGCGGCGACGGATGGAGACGTGATCTTCGGCCGGACGGCTGTCCTTCACTTGCGTATCGATGTTTCCGCAGAACGGACAACGCATTCCAAACCCCTGTCGATGCCGGCAACCTACCGCATATTGCGTGCGATTGTCGCACTAACCCAACAGATGCGCAACCACCTCCCGCCGGTGGGGGGCGTCGCGATGTTCGAAGAGGTAGATGCCCTGCCAGCGTCCAAGCATCAGACGACCCGCCGCGACCGGGATCGACAGGCTGACGGGAAGCAGCGCCGCCTTGATATGCGCGGGCATGTCATCCGGCCCTTCATAGGTGTGGGTCAGGTAGCGCATGGAGGGATGGTCGGAGGGCGGCACCAGCCGCGCGAAGAATGCGCGCAGGTCCGTCTGCACCTCCGGATCCGCGTTTTCCTGGATCAGGAGGGAGGCGGAGGTGTGGCGGATAAACAGCGTCAGCAGCCCGTCCCCCTTCACCCACCGGGCCACTTGGGAAGTGAATTCGTAAAGGCCCTGCCCATCAGTGGGCAGGGTAAAGACCGTCTGCATCAATCGCGGTCGTAATAGACCCGCGGCTCGCACAGCGACGCGGCGTGACCGGCGGAAAGATGGTCGGTGGCCGGAAAGACCGCCACGCCCGTTTCCCCGATCGCGCCTTCGGGCGAGGTGGAGAAGGTCATCCCCTCCCCGCGCTGCAACGGCCGGGGCGAGATGCGGTAGATGGGGGTCGTCGGCAGCATGCCCAGATAGTCGTCGATGAACTGCCCCGCCGCGCACCAGTAGTTGCGCGCCGCCGCGCCCGGTTCATACCGGACGTGGAACTGCTGCGCATCGCCGGACACGTAGTAGCTTTCATCGGTGATGTAGGCGTGGGCGGGTGCGGCCGACACGATGGCGGCCAAGGCGATGTATTTCATCATTGGTCCAGGAAACTCCGCAATTTGCGCGAACGGCTGGGATGCTTCAGCTTGCGAAGCGCCTTCGCCTCGATCTGACGGATCCGTTCACGCGTGACGCTGAACTGCTGGCCCACTTCCTCCAGCGTGTGGTCGGTGTTCATGCCGATGCCGAAGCGCATCCGCAGAACCCGCTCCTCACGCGGCGTCAATGACGCCAGAACGCGGGTCGTGGTTTCCTTTAGGTTTTCCTGAATGGCGCTGTCCAGCGGCAGGATCGCGTTCTTGTCCTCGATGAAGTCGCCAAGCTGGCTGTCTTCCTCGTCCCCGATCGGGGTTTCGAGGGAGATCGGCTCCTTCGCGATCTTCATGACCTTGCGGACCTTGTCGAGCGGCATCTGCAGCTTCTCGGCCAGTTCCTCGGGAGTGGGTTCGCGGCCGATCTCGTGCAACATCTGGCGGCCGGTGCGGACCAGCTTGTTGATCGTCTCGATCATGTGAACCGGGATGCGGATCGTCCGCGCCTGATCCGCGATGGACCGGGTGATCGCCTGACGGATCCACCAGGTGGCATAGGTGGAGAACTTGTAGCCGCGACGATACTCGAACTTGTCCACGGCCTTCATCAGGCCGATATTGCCTTCCTGGATCAGGTCCAGGAACTGCAGACCGCGGTTCGTGTATTTCTTCGCGATGGAGATCACGAGGCGGAGGTTGGCTTCCACCATCTCCTTCTTGGCCTGACGGGCTTCCTTTTCGCCCTTCTGGACCTGCTGGACGATGCGACGGAATTCCGAGATGTCGACGCCGACATACTGGCCGACCTGCGCCATCTCGGTGCGCAGTTCCTCGACCTTGTCGCGGCTCTTCTCCATCAGCGTCTGCCAGCCGCGCCCGTCCTTGGCCGCCATGCGGTCCATCCAGGTCGGGTCCAGCTCGTAGCCCTGATACTCGTCGATGAACTCCCGCCGGTTGATGCGCGACGCGTCGGCCAGCTTCACCATGCCCGAGTTGATGGACATGACGCGGCGGTTGATGCCGTAAAGCTGGTCGATCAGCGCTTCGATCCGGTTGTTGTTCAGGTGCAGGCTGTTGACCAGCACCACCATCTCGGTCCGCAGCTTCTGATAGGCGGATTCCTTGACGAACGTTTCCCCCACCATGGTGGAGCGCATGCGGTCGTCCTGCATGCCCGACAGGGTGTCGTAGTTCTGGGCGATGGCGTCGAAGATGCTCAGCGCCTCCTCGCGGACCGACGCTTCCATCGCTGCGATCGACATGGCGGAGGCATCGTCATCCTCGTCGTCGTCGTCGCTGCGGATGGGGTTGCCGTCGGCGTCCAGTTCCGGCTCGCTGCTCGTCGGCTGACGACGCGCCTCACCCGAAACTTCGACACCTTCAAGGCCGATGCCCTCCATCTCGCCATCCGCGTCCATGGCGGAGCCGAAGGTGGCTTCCAGATCGATCACGTCGCGCAGAAGGATGTCTTCGGACAGAAGTTCGTCGCGCCAGATGGTGATGGCCTGGAAGGTCAGCGGGCTTTCGCACAGGCCCGCGATCATCGTGTTGCGGCCGGCTTCGATCCGCTTGGCGATGGCGATCTCGCCCTCGCGGCTCAGCAGTTCGACCGACCCCATCTCGCGCAGGTACATGCGCACCGGATCGTCGGTGCGTTCCAGCGTTTCGGACTGCGTGCCCGCGACGGCCACATCGCGCGAGGTGGAGGCGGCCGCGACCACGGCACCACCCTCTTCCTCGGCCTCGCCTTCTTCGCGGACCTCGATCCCCATCTCGGAAAGCATGGCCATCATATCCTCGATCTGGTCGGACGAGACCTGATCCTGCGGGATGACGGTGTTCAGCTGTTCATAGGTGATGTAGCCGCGTTCGCGCGCCTCGGCGATCATCCGTTTGACGGCGGCCTGGCTCATGTCCAGCGAGGAATCCTGTTCCTGATCCTCGTGCTTGCCGTCGTCGGTATCTTTGATTGCCATGATAGCTCCTAGCGGATGTGCCGCAGCGGCGCGAATCGCCACGGCCTTTCTCGAATCAATAGCGCGAATCACAAAGGATGTAAGCGCCTCAGCCCTTTTTCTTGACCCAGATCTGGCCGTCGATCAAATCCTGAAGATGACGCGAGAGGGCCGAGCGGTCTTCGCCCAGGTCACCCGCGTCGTCAAGCCGCGTTCGTCCGGCGTTGTTGCGCGCCTCGGCGGCCTGCTGCAAACGCCATGTCAGCCCTTCATCGGCCAACCCTTCCATATCCTCCATGGCTTCGCGGATCTCGATCTCCACCCCGTGGGCGGCGTCCAGTTTCGCAAACTCCTCGGCCAGACACATCCGGGCAAGATCGGTATCCTCCGGGTTGCGTACCGGCGGAGAGATGCGAACATGGGGCAGCGCCAGCAGGGTTTCAAGGTCTGCCTCCACCGACCCCAGATCATGGGCCAGCAGCGCTTCCTGCACGCGGCGATGTTCGGGCTGGCGGACGACCATGCGCTCGATCGCCGTCTCGAAGGCCGGGATCAGGCTGGGATGCGTGGCGAAGCCCGCGAGAAGAACGGCGGTGCGCAGGTCCAGCGCCATCGCCTCGTCCTCCACCATGGCCAGAAGCGACTGGCGGGCAGAGCTGGTGGGCACGGCCGGCGGCTGCGCGCGCTTTCCCGGCACGAAGGGCGTCTGGCTGCTGCGGCGGACACCGAACAGCTCCCACTTCAGACGCTTCATCTCCTCGCCATAATGATGGCGGATCGACGGGTCGGCGATACGGGCGATGGCCGCGCCCAACACCTTGTCCAGCCCGGCGCGGCGTTCGGGGCTGTCGAAGACCTTCCCTTCCGTTTCGCGCCGCCACAAAAGGCGCACCATCGGCTCGGCCCCGTCCAGCACCTTCTGGAACCCCTGCGCGCCCTGCGCCCGGATCAGATCATCCGGATCAAGGCCCGAGGGCAGGACGGCAAACCGCAATCCCTTGCCCGCTTCCAGAAGCGGCAGCGCCAGATCGACGACACGTAACGCGGCGCGGATGCCCGCGGCATCCCCGTCCAGCGCGATCACGGGTTCGTCTGCGATGCGCCACATCAGACGCAACTGTTCCTCGGTGATCGCCGTCCCCAAGGGGGCGACGGTGGCGGCGAACCCGGCCTCGGACAGGGCGATCGTGTCCATGTAGCCCTCGGCCACGATCAGCGGACGGCCCTTGCCCGCCGCCTCGCGCGCGGGGCCGTGGTTGTAAAGGTTGCGGCCCTTGTCGAACAGGTCCGTTTCCGGGCCGTTCAGGTACTTGGCGCGCGCGTTCGGGTCCATCGCGCGACCGCCAAGGCTGATCGCCCGCCCCCGCGCGTCGCGGATCGGAAAGATGATGCGGCCCCGGAACCGGTCGTAAGGCGCGCCCCCATCGTCAGGCCGGGCGCAGACGCCGGCGGCCACCAGCAGATCGGCCGACATCCCCTTGGCGGTCAGCGCCTGCAACAGGCCCTGACGGTGATCCGGCGCGAAGCCGATCTCCCACCGCTCCTGCGCCTCGACGCTCAGCCTCCGGCCGGTCAGATAGTCGCGCGCGGCGACGCCCTGCCCCGATTTCAGCATCAAACGGTAATGCTTCACCGCTTCTTCCACGACCTGAACCAGCTGCGTGCGGTGGTCGGTCTTTTCGGCGGCGCGGGGGTCACGGGCCGGCATGGGAAGGCCCGCCTCGCGCGCCAGGATCTCCACCGCCTCCATGAAGGACACGTTCTCCGTCTCTTTCACGAAGGTCAGGGCGTCGCCCTTGGCGTGGCAACCGAAGCAGTAATAGAAGCCCTTGCGGTCATCGACGTGGAACGAGGCCGACTTTTCCTGGTGGAACGGGCACGGCGCCCACCAGTCGCCCTTGCCCTGGTTGGACTTGCGCACGTCCCAGGTGACCTTGCGCCCCACAACCTGGGACAGCGAGATCCGGGTGCGCAATTCGTCAAGGAAGCCGTTCGGAAGGGACATGGCTTCTATATCGGGGCAACGCCGCCCCGTGTCCATAGGGGGCGCGCCGGACGGTGCCCGGCGCGCGAGGTCTTACAGGCCCTTGGACTGGTAGGTCGCGGCCACTCGGCTGATGGACACGATATAGGCGGCCACGCGCAGATCCTCGACATCGTCGCGGCCGTGCCACACCTCGCGCATGGCCTGATAGGCCGTCCGCATCGTGTCATCGAGGCCGGAGCGCACCAGCTCCAACTCTCCGGCCCCATGCAGGTAGCGCTTCTTGAAGTCCGGCGACAGCGTCCAGCCCAGACCCTTGTCCGAGGACAGACGCTCCAGCTCGTTCACCAGAAGCTCGTGGCGCGCTTCCTCGGCCCGGCGCTGCATCCGGCCGAAGCGGATGTGCGACAGGTTCTTCACCCATTCGAAATAAGACACCGTCACGCCGCCGGCATTGGCGTACATGTCGGGAATGATCAGCGTGCCCTTCTTGCGCAGGATCTCGTCCGCGCCGAAGGTGACGGGGCCGTTCGCCGCTTCGATGATCAGGGGGGCCTGGATGCGTTCGGCGTTGCCCCGGTGGATGGCACCTTCCATCGCGGCCGGGATCAGGATGTCGCACTCCGCCTCCAGCAACTTCGCGCCATCTTCCACGAACTGCGCGTTCGGATAGTCGCGGACCGAGCCGGTCTTGACGATCCACTGGCGGACGTCTTCCACATCCAGCGCGTCCCCGACCAAGGCACCGTCACGTTCGATGATGGCCGTGATCTTGGCGCCGTCCTCCTCGGACAGGAACTTCGCGGCGTGGTAGCCGACGTTGCCAAGGCCCTGCACGACCACGCGCTTGCCGTCCAGCTTGCCCGACAGGCCAGCCTTGGCCGCATCCTCGGGGTGGCGGAAAAACTCGCGCAGCGCGAACTGGATGCCCCGACCCGTGGCCTCCACCCGGCCCTGAATGCCGCCGGCGTTCAGCGGCTTGCCCGTGACGCAGGCCTTGGCGTTGATGTCGGTGGTGTTCATCCGCGCGTACTGGTCGGCGATCCAGGCCATCTCGCGCTCGCTCGTCCCCATGTCGGGCGCGGGCACGTTCTGGGCGGGGTTGATCAGGTCGCGCTTGATCAGTTCATAGGCGAAGCGGCGGGTGATCAGTTCCAGCTCCCGCTCGTCATACTGGCGGGGGTCGATGCACAACCCGCCCTTGGACCCGCCGAACGGCGTTTCCACCAGCGCGCATTTGTAGGTCATCAGCGCCGCAAGGGCTTCAACCTCGTCTTGGTTGACGTTCAGCGCAAAGCGGATGCCGCCTTTCACCGGCTCCATATGTTCGGAATGCACCGAACGGTAGCCCGTGAACGTTTCGATCTTGCCGCGCAGCCGCACGCCGAACCGCACCGTGTAGGTGGAGTTGCAGACGCGGATCTTCTGCTCCAGGCCCGGCGACAGATCCATGTGCCGAACGGCACGATTGAACATCAGATCGACGGACTCGCGAAAACTTGGCTCACCGGCAACGACCATGACAGGCTCCTCCATTGCTCCTTGAGGCGGACGCTACCCGTTGCTCTGCCGGTCGCCAACCCCGAAACGGTCCGGCCCGCGGGGTCGGAAACCAAACCCCCTCCCCATGGGTTCAGGCCATGATCTTACCGGAGATGTCCCATGCGCCGCCCATCCTTCCGCGAAACGAACCGCGCCTCCCTTCACCTGCGATCCAGGCATCTTCGCGCCGATCTGGAGCTGGAGGTCACGCCTGCAGGCCTCGGGGCGATCGGCCTTCTCGTGTCCGGGATCCTGCTGTCGGTGGTGCCCATCGTGTGGGTGTCGACCCGCAAGCTGCCGGATCGCAAGTAGCGCCGATTTGCGTATCTATTCTTCGGCAAAGGCCTAAGCTGGCAGACCCGCCGATTCCCGGCAACCACAAAGGAGCCATGTCATGGCCAAGGGCATGAACAAGCGCAAGCGCGACGAAAAGAAGCCCAAGAAGGAGGTGCCGAAGGTGATCGCGGCGGCTCCCAGCACGAAGGACGTCGTGGCCAACGCGGTCGCGAAGAAACGCTGACGAACCCGCCCTGCGCGGACGCGGCCGGAAGGCAAAAAGAAGCCCCGCACGATGGCGGGGCTTGATGGTGCCAGCGTCGGGGCCCGCCGCAGGCGGGACGTGGATCATGGACCCACGTCCCGGTTCAGCATCAGGCCTATGCGCCGACCGAAGAGTTCAAGGCACGCGCGGTGAAGTTGTCGAGGGTCGGGTTCGATGCCCCCGCCTCGACCGCCACGAACCCCACCTCAGTGCCCATGGGGGCGTTGGCCGGCAGCAGCAAGGCGCCGGGCTCCCAATGAGGGCCGCTTTCGAAGGCCGACAACACCTGGTACCCGGCGTTCTTCGGATAATGAACAACCGGCTCGGTGGTCGAGGTGCCGTTATGCCGGACGACCAGCTTGCGACCCTCTACCGTGATCCGGACGTCCACCGTGCCCGGGCTGCGGAACCGGGCCACCTCGGTCGTCACCCCAGCCACGGTCATGCTCAGGATGAGGGAGACAATCCCCCCTTCCAGTCGCCGCGCCGACAGGTAGTTCTTGGCGTCCACCACCCTGAAGGCCGTCGCCGCGCCCTGGCTGGCCTGATAGCTCACGATGATTTCCTGATCGCTGGAACCAAGCGAGCCCAGACTGACCAGATGAGGCACCCCGGCGCCGCCTAGATAGGCCAGCTTGTTCGCCCGGATCGCCCAGACGTCAAGGTTCCCGGCCAGTGCGACCGCTTTCGGATGCTTCACGCGCAGGAGTTCATCCGCCCGATCGAACGTGTCCACGATCTCTGTCGTCACCCGTTCGCCCGGGATCACGACCACCTGATGGGGTTCGTCCTGATAGTTCCCCCATGTGTCCATCACGCGAAGCGTGACGTCATAGGTGTTGTCGCTCCCGATGGCCCGGGCACCATTGTCCGCCCATTGCAGCTGACGGCCCGAGATGCGGAACAACGCGGCGTCCGCCCCGCCCGAGATGGTGAACCGCGCGTTCACCTCGTCGGCCAGCAGGTTGTGTGCCAGGGTATGACCCGCCACCGCTTCCAGCCGCGTCCGCGACAGGAAACGCAGGCTGCGCGACACCGGCATCAACGGGGCCTGTTGCGCCGTCACGGCTTCCAGCTTGTCCGGCCAGTCCGGAGCGTTGCCCGCCCCCCCGATGTCATGCGCCGCGATGAAATCGGCGCTCAGCCCGGTGATGGTGAAGTCGATGTGGAAGTGGCTCCGCACATGGGTGTAGCGATCGGCGATCGGGAACCACGCCCGCGACTTGACCACGCCGTTGTCCTTCCAGCAGCCCCACCGCTGAACAAGCTGTTCGGGCTGAAGTTTGTCGAGGTTGATCGGTCCCTTCACGCTGACATTCGACAAGGAGCTTTCCGACGACTGCGCATCCGGCCAACGGCGCACCCCCACCGAATCCACGATGATGCCGTGGACGCTGCCGGCGCTGCGGCCTGCCCCCGCCGCAAGCGTGGTGTTCACGCCCGTCATGTCGACGCCGTTGCCCAGGATGAAATAGGGTGCCTTGCCCACCGGGACCTGCGCGTAGCCCTTTGGCAGCACACCGCCATACCCGTAAGGTGCCAGGGGATAGGGCTGTGGAAGATCCGCCGCCGTGATCGGCTTGTAGCGGCGCGCGATTCCCGAATCGTTGGAAATCTTTTCCGCGTCGCCCATGACGCCCCATTTGCTTTCCAGCGTGATCCCGGTCCGTTTGGTGACGGGGGCGTTGGTGAACGCGCCACCACCATCCACGCCGATGTCGATGAAGAACCCGTCATAGTTCAGGCCGCCGCCGACATCCGCGAATTGGGTGTCATAGTCGATCAGCCGCAGGTTCGCGAAGTTCCAGCCGAAGGTGACGTTGCCCAGCGAGGCCGCGGTGTAGCCCTTCCCCTTCTTCGGCGATTTCCAAAGGCAGTCCTTGACGTAATAGGAGTTGGAGTATTGCCCCACGACCCATGGCGAGGGCACGTTCAGGCAGTGGAACCGCTCCATCAGCATCGGCGTCAAATCGCGGGCCCAGTTCGTTGACGACAGACGGTGGACGACCTCGAACCCCACGGTGCAGGCATGGGCCTCGTTGTCGAGGAACGGCGGTATCTGTGCACGGAAATGCGCGAGGTATTCGTCATAGCTTTTCTGGCCCGATCCGTTCGTGCCCTTGATCAGCCCGTCCTTGAAGCGCATGTCGATGTCGCGCAACCAGCGTTTCTGCCAGTGGCTTTTCTGGGCGTGGTACAGATACCCGTAGCGGCACGAAACCGAGATGTTGCCGTGCATCAGGATCATGCGGCTTTGGTTGCCGAATCCTATGCCCGCGGAATCGTTGTGGTTCGCGTGCATTTCCTGACGCTGGCCCCAATCGCTGCTTTCCCCGTCGCCCCGGCAGAACATGGACAGGTTCTGGGCCCAGTGCCCGATCTCGTTCCCGAGTTCAGACACCATGCCGACCCCGCGCACGTTGAACGCGAAGCAGTCCTCGATCGCCATGCGCGTTCCGTGCTGGGTGATGGCCCAGCCCGGCACCGGCGGTGCGTTCAGCGGCGCCCAGGCCGAGGCCCCGATGCAGTTGATCTGCGCGGAGGCCAGATACGGCCCCTGACACCAGTGGAAGTGGATGGAATACCGGCCCCGGACGTTGAGGGGGTCGGCGATGGCCACGCCGCCGGTCTTGGCGCTCAGCAGCGGCTGGACGCCGCCCGTGACGGCGATGGCGTCGCTCGGATACTCGTCCACCCAAAGCGTCGGGTTCGTGTCGGTGCGTGCCATGTTCTTGGTGGAGAAATAACGCACGTCCACATCCGGAGAGCGCATGAACATCGAATGTCCGCGCTTCTGCAGGTTGACGAGGTCCGCGGTCGGATCAAGATGGCCGTCCTCCTCGGCAGAGGCGCTGCGCAACTCGATGTTGTGGCTGGGGTTGCCGACGACCGGTGCATTCACCACGTGCTGGCCCTGCGGAAGCATGCCTTCCATGCCGACGTGATCATAGATCAGGGGTTCCGCGAAATGGGCCCAATCCCCGTCGATCTTGGTGATGATCCGTTCTTCTTCCTGCCCGAACTGATACCGGTTGAGCGTTCTGGTCGTGTTCCGGCCGGGGTTGTAGTAGGTGGTCGGCCCCTTGTAGTCGGGGTCCGTCGATGCAAGCGGAACGTATTCGGTCCCGCCGAACATCATGTACTGCCCCACGCGCCATCCCGATTGCGCAAGCCCCGGCATGTACGCCTTCGTCGCGCCGGCGCGAACAGCGGGAACCGTTTCGCCTTTCGCGATCTGCTCGGACGACAGGCCGATGCGCAGATGGCTTTTCTTCTGCGCGCCGTGGATGCGGGTCGGCCCCATGGCCATCAGACCGCCACGGGTGGAGGCCCCGGGCGCCTGCTGGATGTGCCAGATGAACTGGTGCTTGACCTTTCCCGGCGTCGCGCTGGGCGTCTTGTCCACGAGGATCAGGTTGCCCATCGCCATGAACGTGTCGAGCCGCCAGCGCGTGTCGGTGTCCGTGGCCAGACGGAACGTGCCGCCAAACTCCACCAGCATGTCCTTCAGGATCACGTCGTCGTTCTTGTCTCCGATCAGCACGTGGCCTTGGGACACGGCAACGACGTCGCCCTTCCCCGGCACCTTGCCGGTGCTCCATACCGTCGGGTCCGTGTAGCGGCCGGACTTCACGGTGCGGGTCGTGACGCCCATGATGTGCGGGTGCGCCACGGGATCGAGGAACTCCGCCTGGCCCGCCTTGTAGTAATCCGCCGGAATCCAGTTCGGACGGCCGCCGTGGGTTTGCTTGATGACCGGGATTCGGTCGGCGGGAACGGTGTCCGCTGGCTTGGTGCGGACCTTGGTCCAGGGGCCGGTGGACGACACGGTCGACGTTTCATAATCCGTGTCGGGTTGCAGCCCGCTCACAAGGATCCAGGGACCGGTGAACGTATCCTTTCCGGTCACTTCGTTGACGATGGCCGGTTTGCTGGCGAGACGCCACCACAATTTACGAGGCATGTCTTGTCCTGTCTTACCCGTGCACCACGATCGTGTCGGGGGTCGTTTCCACTGTAAGTTCATCGCGAAGGGGCTGGGGCTGATCCTCGGCGCCGCCCAAAAGCTGATCGACCTGCGCGGTCAGGGACGCGATCATCTGCATGACGCTGGCCAGATCGGCCTCAATGCCGCCGACGCCTTCCAGCTTGGCCAAAACAGCATCTCGGGCGGCCGTCGCTTCTGCCGCCTTGGTCGCGGCGACCTGCACACTGGCCGAGGCTTCGGCGGCCTTGGTGGTTGCAGTGGTCGCGCTGGCCGCTGCGGCCGCAGCGCGCGTGCCAGCTTCCGTGGCCTTTGCGCCGGCCGCCGTCGCACTGGTGGCCGCAGCAGCGGCATTGGTCGCGGCCAGTTCGGCGCTCGCGCCAGCTTCCGTGGCTTTCGCGGCCGCCGTGGTGGCGCTGGTGGCCGCTCCGCTCACCTTCGCCGAAACAGCCCGGTCCGTTTCAGCGACCGTTTGCACGCTTGCAGCAACGGCAGCACGGTCCTGGGCGACGACCTGCGCGGCTTGCCGCACCTGCTCAAGCGCAGAGCTAGCCTGCTTCGCCGCCTTGGTCGCCTTGACCATGGCGGCACCGACGGCGTCACGGCTTTCTTCCACTTGCTCTGCCAGAAGCTTGACCTCGGCGGCCGCGGCGACTCCGGTCGCGATCAATTCGCGGTCGGAGTCCTTCATTCCCATGCTGTCGACCCATTGGGCTTTCGTAAGTGCAGGCAGTCCCAGAACGGTCTGCACCTCGACATAGATGTCATAGGCGGAGGCGACGGGTGCGTCGCTGACGCTGTTAAGAACTTCCAACGGGAATCTCCTTCAAGAAATCAGGTGATCAGGCTATCTACAACGGTGGCTTCACCGCCCTGACCCGCCCGGACGTCAGCCCCCAGACGATCCACAGCGGAACCCTGACGCCTTCAGGCGGCCGTCAGGAGTGATTGCCGGACTCGCTCGGCGGGCTTTGCAACGGTGCGGGTGCCCAAAGGAGGCGTCACAAGCACGGCACCTTTAACAACAAGACCCCAAGTGGCGGAGCGCCTGGTCTGACGGTCCCGCGGACCGCGCAGAGAGATCGACGAAGCAGGGGCAGTAGTGATCACACCTGATCAGGTTCACGAGTTGGGAATTTGCCATGGGAAGAGTTGACGTCGACCCAAACGGCCGTGCGTAAAAGCAACCGACTCTTAATCTTTCCGTGCTGCGATCCCACGCAACGCCATGCGGCATCCGAAGAGGTCAACCAACCTGATGTGGTGAACGCAGCACCGCGAGGGTGGCGGCGTCGATCTTCACTATCCGCCGGCTTTCTGGCATCGCCGGATGGCCGCAAGCACCACTGGTCCCGACGCGCAGGTTCAGGATCATCGGCAGCAAGCGCGGACTGAAAGCGATCCTGATCACGGCCGCTGTCGGGAGCATCGTACAAGTCCGGGCGGAAACCCTGACATCTTCCTTGCGCGAACATCTGCACAGGTCGATGGACGTCGGGAGCACGGCGAGGCGGGTTTGCATGAGTGTTTTGGCAAGCACGCTGCAAAGTCGGGAAAGGACCCCCTGCTTCTTGCCCTACACATCGGGCGCTTTGACCCTCTACAGACACAGGTGGAACGGGATTTAGCCCTCACCTCAGCCCTTCACTTGGTCAGCGGAAGAAGCCCATGCGGGTGGACCTATCTCGCGGACAGGGGGCCAAAGCATCGGAAATATTGGTGCCCCCAGACGGACTCGAACCGCCGACCCGCTGATTACAAATCAGCCGCTCTACCAGCTGAGCTATAGAGGCGCCGTGCCGTCTGTAGCGCGACTGTGGGCGGGTGGCAACCCTTTCGGTATGCGGTTCACTCGCCGCCCCGGGAAGGCTATATGGGGACAGAGCAGACAAAGGAACACTGATGCAGATCGCATTCCATGTTGGCGTTCATTGCACCGATGACGGCCGGTTGCTCCGCTGCCTTCAGGCCAATGCGGAGGCGCTCGCGGCCGAAGGAATCGCGGTTCCCGATCCGGACATCTACCGCAACCTGCTGCGCGACGCCGCCAGCACGCTTCAGGGCCAGGCCGCCAGCGCCGAGACCGAGGCCATCATGATCGAGCAGATCATGGACGAACAGCAGGCCGACCGCATCATCCTGTCATGGGACAGCTTCCTCGCCTATCCGAACTGGGCCGTGCGGGGACGCTTCTATTCGAAAGCGGGGGAACGCGTCCGCGGGCTTCAGAACACCTTCCCGTCCCATGAGACGCAGATCTACATGGCGATTCGGAACCCGGCGACCTTCCTGCCCGACCTGTGTTCGCGCAAGCGCAACCGCCCGGTGTCGGAGATCATCGGCGATGTCGACCCTCTCGACCTTTATTGGTCCGAGGTGGTGAACGACCTCCGCTCCCTTGTGCCGCATGCGCCGCTGACCGTCTGGTGCGATGAGGATACCCCCATGATCTGGCCCGAAGTTCTCGCCGCCGTGGCCGGGGTGGAGGACGGGACCGCGCTGACGGGATGGGACGATATCCTGCACCACGTGATGGAGGACGAGGGGGTGCGCCGCCTGCAGACCATCATGTCGGAAACGCCCGTGCCGGACCTGGCCCGGCGGCGCGACATGATCGGGAACCTGTTGTCGGAATTCGTGCGCCCCGAGGTGGTCGAGGCGGAGTTCGAGATGCCGGGCTGGACCCAAGCCCACGTGGACGAGATGACGGCCCGCTACGAGGCCGACATCGAGCGCATTCAGCGGACGCCGGGGGTGACGTTCCTCGCCCCCTGACGGTCACTGCATGCCAAGGGCGGCCTTGTACATGTCCATGATCGCCTCTTCCTCGGCGATCTCGTCGGGCTTGCGACGGCGCAGGGCGATGACCTTCTTCATCACCTTGGTGTCGTAGCCGCGGCCCTTGGCTTCGGCCATCAGTTCTTTCTGCTGTTCGTTCACGTCCTTCTTTTCGGCTTCAAGCTGCTCGAAGCGCTCGATGAACTGGCGCAGTTCGTCTGCGGTGACATTGTAGGAATCGAGGGGATCGCTCATGTCTTCTCGGCCCGGATGCTGTAGGTGATGTCGTGGATGCGGCCCGGGATAGGCCGCCGCGAACGGCAAGGCGGCGGACGGTGCGCGCTTGCCAGTTGCCGGTGACGGGGTTACCCCCTCGGCCGATGGAATGGAAGGGGTCGCGATGGAATGGCTGGTCTGGATCGGCGCGGTGTTGTGCCTGGGCGGCATCGTGGGGCTGGCGCGCTGCATCCAACTTGCGCTGCGCGCGCGCAACGAAGGACTTGAAGGGCCGGCCCTGCAGGAACGGTTCCGCAAGCTGACGTTGCTGAACACGGCCTCCTTGGGCGTTTCGGCCTTGGGCCTGATGATGGTGGTCGCGGGCGTCATCCTGTCCTGACCATTGCGGGGGGCGGATCGGGGCGGTAACGTCGGGCGAATTCAGGCCCCGGCTTCAGGAAAGACCCCCGCATGGACATCCGCAAGATCACCGACACCTACGCCGTTTCGCCGCAGATCGCGCTTGAGGACGTGGCGGCCCTGCGCGAGGCGGGCTTCACCACGATCATCGACAACCGCCCCGACAACGAGATTCCGCCCCACCTGCACACCGACGCCATGCGCGCGGCGGTGGAAGCGGAAGGCCTGTGCTTCGTCGCCAACCCCATCATCCCCGGACAGCTGACAAACGAGATGCTCGACGTGCAGCGCGCCGCCATTGACGAGGCGGAGGGTCCGGTCTTCGCCTATTGCGCGTCGGGCAACCGCAGTTCCATCCTCTGGGCCCTGGTCCATGCGGGGCAGATGCCGGTCGACGATCTGGTGGGTCTGCCGGCGCAGCACGGCTATGACCTGAACCACCTGCGCCCCACGCTGGAGCGGATGGCCTAAGCCACCCCCCGCAGGGGCACGATCTCGGCCGAGGCGGGACGTTCCTCCGTCATCAGGCGAAGGGCGCGCATCCCGCGATTCTGCCCCAGCCGCCCCTGCCCGACCCCCTGACCGGCGGCGGTTTCCAGACGCACCTCCTCCAGCGAGGCGCGAGGCAAGGGAATCGCCTCCCCCACCCGCAGCTGCATCACGGCGGACAGGGGCGCCGAGAACCGGCACAACACCGCCTGCAGAAGCGTTTCCGACGACAGGATCTGTTCGGCCAGATCGTCGCGGAACGCCAGATCCTCGGCCTGCGCCTCCGGCACGGCGGCCAGCGCGGGCAGGATCAGCCAAAGGCTGGCCGCGCGCCCGCCGCTGGCCGCGCCCGCAAGCACCACCTTGCTGTGCATCACCCTCAGATCATCGGCCGACAACGCGAGGATCAGCGCCTCGGCGTCCGGCAGGAAACCGTCGCTGTGAAAGCCGTGGGCCCAGCGGTCCGCATCCGCGGTCAGCGCCGCGCCAAGCGCGACCATGGCCGCGTCGGCGGCCCCACTGCAAAGGGTGGCGTCGATGCGCGTCGGACGGCGAGCCGCCGCATCGGCGGGAATGCGGCCGGTCATCTGCATCCCCACGATCGCCGCCGTCAGTTCCGCCGAAAGGATCATCGCGCCGCGCGCGCCGTTTTCATCCGCCAGCGACAGGATCAGGGCGTGATCGGGCACAAGGGCCGGCAGATCGGCCAGCCCCTTCCGATCAACGGTGACGGCGGTCAGGACGATGTCCAGCCCCACGGCCTCCAGCACGGCGCGGGGCAAGGCCTGACGCCAGGCGCGCGCGGCCCCGTCTTCCTGCGGGGCCGGACGGGAAAGCTTTTGGCGGATGATCGTCACGTGGCCTCTCCATCGGTTCGGCGCAGGATGCCACGATATTCCCTAACGGAAGGTTATGCACCGGCGGAGACCCGCATCCGCGGCATAGTAACCCTTGCAAGCGTTGGAAAAGGAGGCAACATCCGCGCAACCGCAATTCCCCTCCGAGGTATCACTTGTCGCATTCGAGGTTCCGGATCCTTGCCGCCACCGCCCTCTCGCTGTCGCTGATCGCACCGGCCGCGCAGGCGCAGACCCCAACCCCCACGGCCCCGGTCGAGGATGCAGCCCAGCACCGCTTCGGCGAAGCGCAGCCCTTCAGCTTCGACCAGCTGACCGCGCGCGCCCGCGACATGTCCACCAAGGCGTTCCAGCCCGTGGAACCGGTCCATCCCGACATCCTTGGCCAGATCGACTTCAACGCCCATTGGCGCATCCGCTTCAAGAATGAGGAAACGGTCAAGATCGGCGACGCGCCGGTGCAGTTCTTCCACCTCGGCAAGTATTTCCAGCAGCCCGTGAAGATCTTTGAGGTCGCGAACGGTCAGGCGCGGCAGATCCTGTATCACCGCAACTACTTCACCATGCCCGAAGACAGCCCGGCGATGCTGCTGGGCGATGACACGGGCTTTGCAGGTTTCCGCGTCATGCGGCCGGACCTGAAGACGGACTGGATTTCGTTCCTCGGCGCGTCCTATTTCCGCACGGACGGGTTTGCCCGCCAATACGGCCTGTCTGCTCGCGGCCTTGCCCTGAACACCGGCACCGCCCAGACCGAAGAGTTTCCGCGCTTCACGGAATTCTATCTGGAAACGCCGACCGATCCCTCGCAGGACCTCATCATCAACGCGCTGCTGGACAGTCCCAGCGTCGCGGGCGCCTACCGGATCACCCTGACCAACCGCAACGGTCTGGGCCAGGTGGCCGAGGTGCAGAGCCGCCTCTTCTTCCGCAACGGCGTCGAACGTCTGGGCGTGGCGCCGCTGACGTCGATGTTCTGGTTCTCGGAAATCAACCGCTTCGCCTCCTCCGACTGGCGGCCCGAGGTGCACGACACCGACGGATTGATGATGGTGACCGGCAAGGGGGAGGAGATCTGGCGTCCCCTGAACAACCCTGACCGCGTCGTGACCTCCACCTTCTCGGACGAGAACCCGCGCGGGTTCGGCCTGCTGCAGCGCGACCGCAACTTCGAGAACTATCAGGACGACGGCATCTTCTACGACAAGCGCCCCTCGGTCTGGGTGGAGCCGACGTCAAACTGGGGCAAGGGCGCCGTCACGCTGGTGGAACTGCCCACGAATGACGAGGTTTATGACAACATCGGCGCCTTCTGGACGCCCGCCGAAGCGCCGAAACCGGGGCAGGAGATGGACTTCAACTATCGCCTGCACTGGGCCGAGGACGTGCCGATCCCGGAAAACGTGGCCCGCACCTCGGCCACGCGGATCGGCGAAGGCGGCTATCCGGGCAACCCGCGCCCCGACAACCAGGTGAAGGTCCATGTCGAATTTACCGGCGACGTGCTGAAGGGCCTGACGCGCGACGACGTGAACTTCAACGTGGGAATATCAGGCGGCCTCAAGCCGATCGAGCCGGGCGTGGTGGCCGTGGTCGGCAAGAACGACACGTTCCGCCTGACCTTCGACGTGGCCTCCGATGCCGAAACTCTGGACCTCCGGGCCAACCTCGTCAGCCCGAATGGCGAACCGCTGACCGAAACCTGGCTGGGGCAGATTCACCCCCGCCAGATCCAGTACCTGCGCAAGCACTGATCAGGCGGCCTGCGCGATCCCGACCAGATCGCGCAGCGCTTCGGCAGCGATGGTGAAGCTGCGCTTGCGGGCGGCATGGTCGTGGATCATGCCGGTCACCATCACCTCATCCGGCTTGTAGCGGTCGACAAGGATGCCCAACTGCTTGCGCACCGTGTCGGCCGATCCGGTGGCCGCAATCGCCAGCGCCTCGTTCGAGGCGGCGAGGTAGGCAGCCGGCACGACCTCCTCGATGTTCCGGACCGGGCGCGGCAGGCGGCCGGGTCGTCCCAGCCGCAGGTTCGCGAAGGCCTGCTGCTGCGAGGTGCGCAGGTAGGCCGCCTCCTCATCCGTGTCGGCCGCGAAGACGTTGGCCGCCAGCATGAAGTACGGCTTATCGAGGAAGCGCGACGCGCGGAATGTTTCGCGATAGGTCGCGATCGCCTCCTCCAGCGCCTGGGGCGCGAAGTGGGACGCGAAGGCGTAGGGCAGCCCCAGATAGGCCGCCAGCTGCGCCCCGAACAGGCTGGAGCCGAGGATCCAGACCGGCACCTGCGTCCCCTCGCCTGGGATGGCGCGGATCTGGGCGTTCAGGGGCGCCTCGTCGAAATACTCGATCAGTTCGACCACGTCCTGCGGGAAGGTGTCGCCCGCCTGCAGGTTGCGGCGCAGCGCCCGGGCGGTGCCCATGTCGGTCCCGGGCGCGCGGCCCAGTCCCAGATCGACCCGGCCGGGGAACAGCGTGGCCAGCGTGCCGAACTGCTCGGCGATCACCAGCGGCGCGTGGTTCGGCAGCATGATCCCGCCCGCCCCCACGCGAATGCGCGACGTGTGCGCCGCCACCTGCCCGATCACCACCGCCGTCGCGGCCGAGGCGATGCCCGGCATGTTGTGATGTTCGGCCAGCCAGAAGCGGTGATAGCCCGACGCTTCGGCCAGTTGCGCCAGATCGACCGTCTGGGCCAGCGCCTCGGCCGGGGTCTGCCCCTCGGGCACGGGTGACAGGTCGAGCATGGAATAGTGTTGCATGGGAATCCCCTTTCCCGCCCGATATAGGCAACCGTCCGTTCGGTTAAAGGGTCATCTGCTGTCCCAGCATGATCGTACGGTTCGACGGCAGCCGGTAGAAGTCCGTCGCGTCCGAGGCCGAACGCGTCATGGAGATGTAGAGCCGCTTCTGCCACGCCGGCAGCGCCTGGCTGGTGCTGCTTCGGAAACTTCGGCGGTTGACGAAGAACGACGTGCTCATGATGTCGAAACTCTTGCCCTCGCGCCGGACCAGCATCAGGGCCTTGGGCACGTTGGGCGTTTCCATGTATCCAAACGACATGCGGATGCGCGAAAAGCGCCCGTCGATCGGTTCCAGCGTGATGCGGGCGTCGTCCGTCACATAGGGGGCGTCGGCCACGCTGACGGTGACGATGAAGTTCTGCGCATGCAGGACGTGGTTGTGCTTGAGGTTGTGGAGAAGCGCCGGAGGTGCGGCCTCGCTTTCCGAGGTTAGGAAGACGGCCGTTCCGGGCGCCGTCAGCGGGTGGGACTTGTCCAGCATGGCGATCAGCGTGGTCAGCTTCAGCTGCCCCACCCGCGCCTTTTCCACCACGTGCCGGGTGCAGCGCACCCACGTCCACATCATCACGCACAGCACGGCCGAGATCAGGACGGGAATATAACCGCCATCCGCCAGCTTCGCCGCGTTGGCCGTCAGGAACAGGACCTCGATCAGCAGGATCGGGACCATCAGCCCGATCACCCCCGCCAGTGGCCAGCGCCACCCCTTGCGGAACAGGATAATGGCGAGGACCGAGGTGATGACCATGTCGCCCGACACCGCGATCCCGTAAGCGCTCGCCAGTTCCGAGGAGCTTTGGAACACGAGCACCAGCACGATCACCCCGACCGCCAGGATGAAGTTGATGCGCGGAACGTAGATCTGCCCCGCCTGCGTTTCAGAGGTGTGCAGGATGTCGAGCCGCGGCAGAAGCCCGGTCTGCACCGCCTGCTGCACCATGGAAAACGCGCCCGAGATCACGGCCTGACTGGCGATGACGGTGGCGAAGGTGGCAAGGATGACCAGCGGCACCAGCGCCCAGGGCGGTGCCATCAGGAAAAAGGGATTCTCCGCCATCTCGGGATGGGCCAGCACCGCGGCGCCCTGACCCAGATAGGACAGCGCCAGCGCGGGCAGCACGACCGCCGTCCAGGCGATGCGGATCGGGCGTCGGCCAAAATGGCCCATGTCGGCATAAAGCGCCTCCCCCCCGGTGACGGCAAGGAAGACCAGCCCCATCACCGCCAGCGCGCCCGCCCCGTTGGCCACGACATAGCGCACCGCATAAAGGGGGTTGAAGGCCAGCAGGATGCCGGGATCGTCCCCGATGTGCAGCAGGCCTGTCACGGCCATCGTCACGAACCAGACCAGCATGATCGGCCCGAAGAACACGGATACCTTTCCGGTCCCCTTGTTCTGCACCAGAAACAACCCGACGATGATGGCCAGCGTGATCGGCAGCACATAGCGCGCAAGATCCGGAGAGATCAGGCGCATCCCCTCCACCGCCGACAACACCGACATGGCGGGCGTGATCATCGCATCCCCGAAGAACAGCGAGATCCCGACCACGCCAAGCGCCAGCAGCCAGTTCGGCCGCCGTGCCAACGCGCGCATGACCAGCGCCACCAGCGACAGGGTCCCGCCCTCGCCCTTGTTGTCGGCCCGCATGACCAGAAGGACGTATTTCAGCGACACGATCAGCATGATCGTCCATAGAAGAAGGGAGATGATGCCCAGCACCTCGGCCCGCGTGGCGGACGCGCCGCCGGCCGCGTGCAGGGATTCCCGCAGCGCATAGATCGGGCTGGTCCCGATGTCGCCGTAAACGACGCCGATGGAGCCGAGGACAAGGGCGCGCCCCGTCATCTGCGGGTGGTGTGCGGTGGCATCCGTCATCTTGCGCCCTTCGCGGTTCAGCCGGTGATCAGGTTCCACAGCCAGCCCAGAACATTGCCGCCGATCTCTCCCGATTTGGGAACAAGAAAGGCCCAGGCCAGCGCCCCGAGGATGTCCCATCCGATGAAGCGACGGAACGGCATCCGGGAAATGCCGGCCATCAGAAAGACGATCGCGCGCAACGGCCCGAAGAAGTGGCCGATCAGCAGCGCGGCGCCGCCCCATTTGGCAAAGGCGGCACGGCCACGTTCCGCCATCTGGGGGTCTTTCGACATGGGCCACCGTTCCAGCACCCATTCACCCCAACGGCGGCCCAGCCACCAGCTGAAGCAGGACCCGAGGATGGCCCCGACCGACGCCCCCGCCCAGATCGGCAGGAAATCCACGCCGCCCGTCGCGACCAGCGCACCGACCCCGATCAGGATCGCCGTGGAGGGAATGAGGATCGACACGATCGGCATCGTTTCGGCCAGCGCGAAGAACAGCGCGATCCAGAAGGCCCAGCGTTCATGGGCTTCCACGAAGGCGATGATGTTGTCGATCAGCGAATCCAACGCCGCGCCTCCGGTTGCGATGTCCATGACCTAAAGCGCCCCCGCCCCCGCCGCAAGCGCGGGATTTGGACGCTTTCCCTTGAGGTTCGTGTCGCGTATAACCCCTGACAATCACGCGCCCACGGGCGCTTTCACGCAACGAAGGCCGAATGGCCAAAGCACCCCGAGGACGGCATGAGCAAGCAATCCCCCGAACAGGACGTCGATTTCATCAAGGCGCTGGCCGAACTGCTGAACGCCAATGAGCTGACCGAACTGTCGGTGAAGCGTGAATATGGCGACGATGACAGCCTTGAGGTGCGGGTGGTCAAGCAGGTGAACGTCGTCACCACCTCCGTTGCGGCCGCACCCGTGGCCGCGCCCGTTCTGGCCGCACCGTCCGCCACCCCCGCCGCCGCCGTGGCGGTCGAGGATCCGGCACAGCATCCGGGCGCCGTCACTTCCCCCATGGTGGGCACCGCCTATCTGGCGGCCGAACCGGGTGCGACGCCCTTCGTGACCGTGGGCGCGACCGTGTCCGAGGGGCAGACCGTCCTCATCATCGAGGCGATGAAGACCATGAACCACATTCCGGCGACGAAATCCGGCGTCGTGAAGCGCGTTCTGGTGTCCGACGGCACCCCCGTGGAATTCGGCGCCCCCCTGCTGATCATCGAGTGAGGGTCGGATGTTTTCCAAGATCCTGATCGCCAACCGCGGCGAGATCGCGCTGCGCGTCATCCGGGCCTGCCGCGAGATGGGCATCACCTCGGTCGCCGTGCATTCCACGGCCGACAGCGACGCGATGCATGTCCGCATGGCCGACGAATCCGTCTGCATCGGGCCGGCGCCATCTTCGGAAAGCTATCTGAAGAAGGCGGCCATCATCTCCGCCTGCGAGATTTCGGGCGCCGAGGCGGTGCATCCGGGCTACGGCTTCCTGTCCGAGAACGGAGGCTTCGCGCAGGCGCTGGCCGATCACGGGATCACCTTCATCGGCCCGACGGCGGAGCATATCCGCATCATGGGCGACAAGATCACGGCCAAGGAAACCGCCAAGGCGCTGGGCATTCCCGTGGTGCCGGGATCCGACGGGGGCGTGCCGGATTATGAAACGGCGATCGGCGTGGCCGGCAAGATCGGCTTCCCGGTCATCATCAAGGCGACCGCCGGCGGCGGCGGTCGCGGCATGAAGGTCGCTCGCAACCCGTCGGAACTGGAGATCGCCTTCCGCACCGCGCGGTCCGAAGCGAAGGTCGCCTTCGGCAACGACGAAGTGTATATCGAGAAGTACCTTCAAACGCCGCGCCATATCGAGATTCAGGTCTTCGGCGACGGCAAGGGCAACGCGGTCCATCTGGGCGAACGTGACTGCTCGCTTCAGCGCCGTCACCAGAAGGTGTTCGAGGAAGCGCCCGGCCCGGCCATCTCTCCCGAGCTGCGCGCGCGCATCGGCAAGATCTGCGCGGACGCTGTGGCCAAGATCAACTACATCGGCGCCGGCACGATCGAGTTCCTGTACGAGGATGGCGAGTTCTACTTCATCGAGATGAACACCCGTCTGCAGGTGGAACATCCGGTGACGGAAGCCATCTACGGCGTCGACCTCGTGCGCGAACAGATCCGTGTTGCCTCCGGCCTGCCGCTGTCCTTCACGCAGGACGACCTGACGATCAACGGCCACGCGATCGAGGTGCGAATCAACGCCGAACGCCTGCCCAACTTCTCCCCCTGCCCGGGCCGTGTGAACGTCTATCACGCCCCCGGTGGATTGGGTGTGCGGATGGATTCGGCGCTCTACAGCGGTTATTCGATCCCGCCCTATTACGACAGCCTGATCGGCAAGCTGATCGTGCACGGCCGCGACCGGACCGAAGCGCTGGCCCGTCTGAACCGCGCCTTGGGCGAGCTGATCGTGGACGGCGTGGACACGACGGTGCCGCTGTTCCACGCGCTTCTGGAAAATCCCGACATCCAGACGGGCGACTACAACATCCACTGGCTGGAAAAATGGCTGGAGGCCACCTACGGCAAGTGACGTGCTGACGCCCGACCTGCTGCTGCGCGGCTACGCCATGGGGATCTTCCCCATGGCGGACAGCCGGGACGATCCGGATCTTCGCTGGATCGAACCGCAGCGGCGCGGGGTTCTTCCCCTCGACGGCTTCCACATCTCCAGATCCCTGCGGCGCCGTCTGCTGCGAAAGGATTACGAGGTGCATGTGGATCGAGATTTCAGGGGCGTCGTGCAGGCCTGCGCGCAGCGGGACGACACCTGGATCAGCCACCGGATCGAGGATCTGTACCAGGACCTTCACGCCGCAGGCCATGCGCATTCGTTGGAGGTGTGGAGCGACGGCACGCTGATCGGCGGCACCTATGGCGTCACCGTCGGCGCGGCGTTTTTCGGCGAAAGCATGTTCTCGCACCGCGTGGATGGATCGAAGATCGCTTTGGCGTGGCTGGTGCATCGCCTGAATGCCGGCGGCTTCCAACTGTTCGACACGCAGTTCCTGACCCCGCATCTGGCGACGCTGGGCGGACAAGAGATCAGCCGCAACCAGTATCAGAACCGGCTGAAGATGGCTCTGCGCCACAAGGCAGACTTCCTGCCACCCAGCTACGCTCCGTCAGCGGACGATGTGGTTCAGCCGTCGCAGTCGAGCACCCAGACGTCGTAACGCGGGTGGTCCAGCGCCGACAAGGCCGGGCTGGACGCGATCATCCAGCCGGAAAAGACGGGCGTCGCCACCCGCGTGTCCATGATCGTCAGATGGGCATAAGCGTCCGAGGATGGATCCGCCGCCGGAACGCGGCAATCGTCCATCTGGATGGTCAGGAAGCCCTGCGTCACCGTCTGGCCGCGGGACATCGACAGATCGGTGGTGGCGCCCGTCACCTTGTCCAGCCACCGCACGGTTCCGCCGGACTGGCTGACCGCGCGGTCCACATCCTGTGCGGCCACAGGCGTGGCCAACAACGCCAGCGCCAGACACAAGCGCTTCATGGAACAGCCGGATCCGCCGCCGGGGCGTCATCGCCGCCCTTTCCGCCCACAAACGCCATGAGAAGCGAGATCAGACTGACCGATCCCTGCGTATCCTCGATCTCACCGCCGGCTTCGACATTCTCAAGCGCGCCGCCCGGCTGTATCTCCACGAAGTTGCCACCCAGCAGACCTTCGGAGGAGATGAGGAGCGACGAATCCACCGGCACCTGAATGTCCTGCGGGACGCTGATGGTCGCATCGGCGAAGAACGTCTTGGGGTTCAGGCTGATATCCGTCACCGTGCCGACCTTCACGCCGGCCAGACGTACATCCGTGCCCACGCCGATGCCATCTGCGGTGCGGAAGCTGCCGTGCAGGGAATAGGTGCCCGACTGGCCACCCAGCCCGGCCATCTGCCCCGCATAGATCACGAACGCCGCCGCGACGGCCAAAACCGCCCCGCCTACCACTACTTCTGTTGTGTTCTGAGTCATTATTCCGGACGCCATGCCTCGTAATCCTTCCGCTGCACGGGTTCGACCCGGCGCAGCGACCCGGCGGGCGCATAGGCCGCCGGCGTTCCTGTCAGGTTTTCCTGACGCGGTTTTTCCCAGGTCTTGTGAACCAAGGGGCGCGTCGTCGGAGGCTCGTTCCACGTGTGGTGCAGCCAGCCATGCCAGTTTGTGTCGATGCGGCTGGCCTCCGCCTCACCGTTGTAGATGACCCAGCGGCGTTTGCCGTCGCGGGTCTGGTAGAACACATTGCCCTGTTCGTCCTCGCCGACCTTCTGGCCATTGCGCCACGTCCAGAATTGCGTGTTCAACGTCTGGCCGTTCCACCAGGTCAATGCCCGAACAAGTGTCTTCAACATGCCAACCTCCGCCTCCGTCGCCGCATCTATGACAAAAGGCGGGAACGGAATCCAGTCCATCCCCGCCCGCTTTGGTCAGCCCGCCGAAGCCGGCTCCTTCTTGTCGCTGTGTACGATCAGGGGCTTCGTGCCCTTGGTCACGGCATCCTCGTTCACGACAACCTCCTCCACGCCTTCCAGACCCGGAAGTTCGAACATCGTGTCCAGCAGGATGTCCTCCATAATCGAACGGAGGCCGCGAGCGCCCGTCTTGCGCTTGATCGCCCGCTTGGCGATCGCGCTCAGCGCGTCGTCGGTGAAGGTCAGGCGCGTGTCCTCGATGTCGAACAGGCGCTGGTACTGCTTGACCAAGGCGTTCTTCGGCTCGGTCAGGATGGTCACCAAGGCCGGCTCGTCCAGATCTGTCAGCGTCGCCAGAACCGGCAGACGGCCGACGAATTCCGGGATCAGGCCGAACTTCAGCAGATCTTCCGGCTCCAGCTCCGAGAACAGCTCGCCCACGCCGCGCGCGTCCGGATCCTTCACCTCGGCCCCGAAACCGATGCCCGATCCCTTGCCGCGTTGCGCGATGATCCGGTCAAGGCCCGCGAACGCACCGCCGCAGATGAACAGGATGTTCGTCGTGTCCACCTGCAGGAATTCCTGCTGCGGGTGCTTGCGACCGCCCTGCGGCGGGACGGAGGCGACGGTGCCTTCCATGATCTTCAGAAGCGCCTGCTGCACCCCTTCGCCCGATACGTCGCGGGTGATGGAGGGGTTGTCGGACTTCCGCGTGATCTTGTCGACCTCGTCGATATAAACGATGCCGCGCTGCGCGCGTTCCACGTTGTATTCCGACGCCTGCAGCAGCTTGAGGATGATGTTCTCCACATCCTCGCCGACATAGCCGGCCTCGGTCAGCGTGGTCGCGTCGGCCATCGTGAAGGGCACATCCAGAATGCGCGCCAGCGTCTGGGCCAGCAGCGTCTTGCCGCAGCCGGTCGGGCCGATCAGCAGGATGTTCGACTTCGAAAGCTCGATATCCGTTTTCGACGAATGGTTCAGCCGCTTGTAGTGGTTGTGCACCGCCACGGACAGCACGCGCTTCGCGTGCACCTGCCCGATCACATAGTCGTCCAGCACCTTGCAGATCTCCGCAGGGGCCGGAACACCCCCGGTCGTCTTCAGGCCCGAAGACTTCGTCTCCTCGCGGATGATGTCCATGCAAAGTTCCACGCATTCATCGCAGATGAATACGGTCGGCCCTGCAATAAGCTTGCGAACCTCGTGCTGGCTCTTTCCGCAGAACGAGCAGTAGAGGGTGTTCTTGCTGTCGCCGCCGGTCGTGTTCGCCATGTCGTCCTCTGGGGAAGCCCCCGGCCCCATTCGGGACCGGAACATTAAGGGTCCAATGTAGGCCAGTCACCTGGCCTCCACAATCGCAAAACGGGCGTCGTCAGGCCGCCGGTTCGGCCTTGCCGCGACTTTCGACGATCTCGTCGATCAGGCCCCAGGCCTTCGCATCCTCGGCCGACATGAAGTTGTCGCGCTCCAGCGCCGCCTCGACCGTCTCGTAGTCGTTGCCCGTGTGGCGGACATAGATCTCGTTCAGGCGGCGTTTCAGCTTTTCCGTCTCGCGCGCGTGAATCATGATGTCCGTCGCCTGACCCTGATACCCGCCGGACGGCTGGTGAACCATGACACGGCTGTTCGGCAGGCTGAACCGCATCCCCTTTTCCCCTGCGGTCAACAACAGCGACCCCATGGAGGCCGCTTGCCCGATCACCAGCGTCGACACCTTCGGCTTGATGTACTGCATCGTGTCGTAGATCGACAGGCCCGACGTCACGACGCCGCCGGGGCTGTTGATGTACATGCTGATCTCTTTCGACGGGTTTTCCGCCTCAAGGAACAGGAGCTGGGCGCAGATCAGGCTGGACATGCCGTCATGGACGGGGCCGGACAGGAAGATGATCCGCTCCTTCAGCATGCGCGAGAAGATGTCGTAGGCGCGTTCGCCGCGGCTCGTCTGTTCGACCACCATCGGGACGAGCGTGTTCATGTAAGTGTCGATCGGATCTTTCATCTGCCCTGCCCTTCGCATGCGTCGGAACCGCGGTCCCGTGATCTTCCCCCGAGTCTTAGTCATGCCGGACGGCACCTGCAAGGGCACGCGGGTTCAGCGCGCCAGCACGATCTCCGCCCGGAGCCCGCCCAGATCGGCGCTTTCCAGCAGCCGAAGCTGCCCGCCATGGCTGCGGGCGATGTCGGCGGCAATGGACAGGCCAAGGCCCACGCCGCCACCTTGATTGGGGTCCCGCTCCGCCCCCAGACGGGCAAAGGGCGTCAGCGCCTCGTCGCGCATTTCCTTCGGGATGCCGGGGCCGTCATCTTCGACCACGAGGCGGATGTTCTGCGGGCTGCCGATCAGGCTGACCCGCGCCACCGTCCCGTAGCGGACGGCGTTCCCTACCAGATTTTCCAGCGCCCGCTTCACCGCCTGCGGGCGCAGCGGCACCGTCGCGTTGTCGTCCAGCGGGCCCTGATGGACGTTCTGACCCATCCGTTCGGCGTTCGTCACGACCTGCCGCGCCAGTTCGGCGGCGTCCGCGTGCACCACCTCCTCCGTCGCGTCGCCGCGGGTGAAGGCAAGGAATTCGTCCACCAGCCGCTCCATTTCCTGCACGTCGCGGCGCAGGTCCGCCACCTCGTCTCCGTCCATCATGGCCAGTTCAAGCTTCATGCGCGTCAGCGGCGTACGCAAGTCGTGGCTGATGCCCGACAGCATGAGGGTGCGCTGCTCGATGAACCGCTCGATCCGGTTGCGCATCTCAAGAAACGCCGCGCCGGCCGCGCGCACTTCCAGCGCGCCGCGGGGGCGGTAGGGCACGGTGCGGCCCTTCCCGAACGCTTCCGCCACCTGCGCCAGCCGCGCGATGGGGCGCAGCTGGTTCGACAGGAACAGGAACGCGATCACCGTCATCAGGACCGAGGTCATGATCATCAGCACCAGCAACTGGTGCGGGTTGGAGGCCGAGATCCGGCGCCGGTCCACCTCCACGTTGACAGGGCCGCGCGGGGTGTCCAGCCGCAGCCGCACCTCGCCGTTGTCATGCTGAAGATCCACCGCCGTCAGCGGCAGCCCGTCACGGAGGGTCGTGATGAGCGCCCGCCCCGACACGTCCCAGAAATCCCTCCGATCCGCGTGGAAGTCCCACACCGCCGGCGCCAGAAGCCGGATCTGCAACGCCTTCGCCACCCGCTGCGCCTCGGTCGGGTCCGCCGCATAAACGTCCAGAAGATAGCTCAGCTCGATTTCCAGCCCCCGGGCCATCTGCTGGGTCACACCTTCGTAATGGCGCTGGATGAACTGAAGCGAGAAGACCAGCTGGATCGTCAGGATGGGAACGATCAGGATCAGGGCGGCGCGGCCGGACAGGCTTCGCGGCAAGGGGGGGCGGAACTTGGCCATGAGGCAACATTATCCGCGCCTACCGCAACAGCAAGACTTTATCCCGCGGCCCGATGCGATATGTTCCGCGCCATGATCGAACCCGGCATCCGCTGCCTTCTGGCACCCAATCCCTCGGCCATGACCTTTCGTGGCACGAACACCTACATCCTTGGTCAGGGGGAGGTGGCGGTGCTGGATCCCGGCCCCGACGATCCTGCCCACCTTCAGGCGATCCTCGACGCCACGAAGGGCGAAAAGATCACACACATCCTGATGAGCCATGATCACCGGGACCATTCCGCGCTGGTCCCGGGCCTGAAGGCCGCCACGGGCGCGCCGCTTCTGGCCTTTCACGCGTCCGCCTCGGCGCTCGTGCCGGATGTGGCGTTGCAGGACGGGGACACGGTCAAGGGCGAGACGTGGCGCGTGGAGGTGATCCACACGCCGGGCCATACCGACGACCACCTGTGCTTCGGCATCGGCGATCTGTGCCTGACGGGGGATCACGTGATGGGCTGGGCGTCGTCGGCCATCATCCCGCCGCGCGGGGATCTGAAGGCCTATATCGCCTCGCTCGACAAGCTGGCGGCGCGGCCGTGGCGGCGGTTCCTGTCGTCGCACGGCGACCCGATCGACGCCCCCGCCCAACGGCTGGAGGCGCTGAAGACCAGCCGCCTGATGCGCGAGGCGTCCATCCTTTCCCTGCTGGAACAGGGCCCTCTGACGCTGGACGATCTCGTGGCGCAGCTTTACCGCCGCCTCAGCCCCGGGCTGGCGCCGGCGGCCCGCCTGAATGTGCAGGCCCACCTCCTCGCCCTTTCCACTGACGGCAAGGTGGTGCCGCAAGGCGACCGGTTCCTTCGCGTCGGATAAGCGGGAACATTTTCGACAGGGCCTGCGTTTGCACCGGCAACATCGAAAGGGACCTCCCAATGCGTAAACTGACGCTTCTGCCGATCCTCGCTCTGGCCGCTCTGGCCGCGTGCAACACGGTCGAAGGTGCAGGCAACGATCTCGCGGTCGCTGGCAGCGCCATCAGCCAAGAGTCTCGCGAAGTGCAGGCACGCTGAGAGCAAAAAGGCCGGTCGAAAGACCGGCCTTTCTTCTGATCAGTGCGCGGCTGTCACGAACCGGGTGTCCATGTAGGCCATCACGGCCTCGGACCCGCCTTCGGTGCCATAGCCGCTGTCCTTGATCCCGCCGAAGGGCGTTTCCGGCAGCGCCAACCCGATGTGGTTGATCGAAATCATCCCCGACTCGACTTCCCGGCCGATCCGCTCCACCGCCTCGTGGCTGCGGGCATAGGCATAAGCCGCCAGACCGAATTCCAGACGGTTCGCTTCGGCGATCATGTCGTCAAGCGACGCCATGCGGTTCACGATCGCAACGGGGCCGAAGGGCTCCTCGTTCATGATGCGCGCGTTCAGCGGCACGTCGGCCAGCACCGTCGGCTCGAAGAACCAGCCCTTGTTGCCGATGCGGTGACCCCCAGTCACAAGCGTCGCGCCTTTTTCGACGGCGTCGCCGATCAACTCTTCCATCATCGGGATGCGGCGTTCGTTGGCCAGCGGGCCCATCTCCACCCCCTCGTCAAAGCCGTTGCCGACCTTGATCTTTTGCATCCCCGATGAAAACGCCTCAAGGAAGTTGTCTGAGATCTTCTGGTCCACAAGGAGACGCGTGGGGGACACGCAAACCTGACCGGCGTTGCGGGTCTTGCTGGCGGCCATCTGCGCGGCGGCCTTCTGCCAGTCGGCGTCGCCTGCCACGATGACCGGCGCATGGCCGCCCAGTTCCATCGTCGCGCGCTTCATGTGCTGGCCCGCCATGCCGGCCAGCAGCTTGCCGACAGGAGTGGAGCCGGTAAAGCTGATCTTGCGGATCACCGGATGCTTGATGAGGTATTCCGAAATCTCGGCCGGAACGCCGTAAACCAAACCGATCACCCCGTTCGGAACGCCCGCATCCGCAAAGGCACGGATCAGTTCGGCGGGCGAGGCTGGCGTTTCCTCCGGAGCCTTCACGATGATCGAACAACCGGCCGCCAGCGCCGCGCACAGCTTGCGCACGACCTGGTTGATCGGGAAGTTCCAGGGCGTGAACGCCGCCACCGGACCGACGGGATGGCGAACGGCCAGTTGCTGGACGCCCACCGTGCGGGCCGGGATGATCTGGCCATAGGTGCGGCGCGCCTCCTCGGCGAACCAGTCGATCGTGTCGGCGGCGCCCATGACTTCCATGCGCGCCTGCGCCAGCGGCTTGCCCTGTTCGCGCGTCATCATCGGCGCGATCGTGTCGGCCCGTTCACGCAGGATCTCCGCCGCGCGGCGCATCAGCTTGGACCGATCGAACGGGGAGGTCTTGCGCCAGGTGTCGAAGCCGCGAAGGGTCGCGGCCAGCGCGTCGTCCAGATCCTCGGTGCGGGCATGGGCCACCTGCCCGATCACCTCCTCGGTCGCCGGGTCGATCACGGGGATCGTGGCGCCTTGGCGTGCGGCGCGCCAGGTGCCATCGATGAACAGCTGCGTGTCAGGATAGGTCATATGTCACTCTCTCGGATCGCGGCCCGTCCGGCCGCACGTCTTCGGATGCAGGAAACGTGGTCCCTGCATCCGTCCCCGTCAACCCGCCTTGCGGCGCGGCACGATCGGCGAGGTGGCCAGAATGGCGTAACCGACCAGCCCTGACAGGATCGATCCCATGAGGATTCCGATCTTCACTTCCTCCTGAACGATCGGATCGTCGAAGGCCAGAAGGCCGATGAACAGGCTCATGGTGAAGCCGATGCCGCACAGGATGGACACGCCCAGAACCTGCCGCCACGTCGCGTCGGCCGGCAGATCGACCACGCGCGCGATCACCAGAAGCGCCACCGCCCCGAAGACACCGATCAGCTTTCCAAAGAACAACCCGAACGCCACCCCAAGCGTGGCCGGTGCCGTGAAGATCGAAGGATCCACCCCGATCAGCGACACGCCCGCATTTGCAAAGCCGAAGATCGGCACGACGATGAAGGCCACCGGTGTGTGCAGCGCCTGTTCCAGCCGGTGGAGCGGAGAGATGGCACCCTTCGCCTCGGGCGCGCCGGGTGTCCGCTGGATCGGGACGCACAGCGCCAGGATCACGCCCGCGAGCGTGGCGTGCACGCCCGACCGGAACACGAACACCCACAGGATCGCGCCCAGCAGAAGATAGGGCCAAAGGCTGCGGATGCCGCCACGGTTCATCACCAGAAGCGCCGCGATGACCAGTGCCGCCGCGATCAGGTCCGGCACCGACAGACCGGAGGTGTAGAACAACGCGATGACGACCACCGCCCCCAGATCGTCGATGATGGCCAGCGCGGCAAGGAAGATCTTCAGCGACACCGGCACCCGCGGCCCCAGAAGCGACAGCACGCCAAGCGCGAAGGCGATATCGGTGGCGGACGGGATGGCCCAGCCCCGCAGAACCTCCGGATGGTCGCGGTTGATGGTGATGTAGATCAGCGCCGGCACTGCCATTCCGAACAGCGCGGCCACCCCCGGAAGGATCCGGCGCGGCCAGGTGGACAACTGCCCGTCCGTCATCTCGCGCTTGATCTCCAGCCCGACCATCAGGAAGAACACGGCCATCAGCGCGTCGTTGATCCAGTGCTGAACGCTCAGCGGGCCAAGATAGGCGTGAAGCGCGCTGGAATAGACAAGGTGCAGCGGCGAGTTCGCGACAAGGATCGCCAGCACGGCCGTCACCATCAGGATAATGCCGCCTGCGGATTCGCTTTGCAGGAAGGTGCGGAAGCTGAGGTTGCCCTTTCCGGGCCGGGATGAGGTCATGGATCTGCGTCCCTTCGAACGAAAGTTGATATCAGTCTCCGTTCAGGGATGCCGATCCGGCGCACGCAGCACACGCCGGGACGTTTCGATCCTAGATAATTCGTGACACATTGCCAAGAATATACGGGCCGTCCGAGGGTCAGATGTCCCCCGGCTGCGGGCCGCTGCGCCGGTCCCACGGCACCGGAAGGTTGCAGTGCTGGCAGATCTGCGACAGGGCCTTGCGCAAACCCTCCTCCAGCGTCGGGTGATAGATGGGCTGATCCAGCATCTCGGCCGCTGTCATCCCCTGGCTTATGGCCAGAGCGAAGTAGTGGGCCACATGTTCCCCGTCGGGCATGCACAGGGTGGCGGACAGGATATGACCCTCCCCGTCCCCTTCCAGCCGGACGAAGCCGCGATTGTGCGCCTCGGCCCGGGCGCGGCCCTGATCGGCGTAGTCCGCACGACCGGTGACGGTCTCCACCCCCTCTGGCACATGGCCCACGGTCGCTACATTGGGATGGGTGAAAGTGATCGCCATCGGCACCTTTCGTTCGGCGGCCAGAATGTTCGACAGGTTGGCGGCGTTGCGGCCCGCGATGCTGCCCTCGGCCGTCGCCTCGTGCAACACGGGGCGGTCGTGGTTGGCATCGCCCGCGATGAAAATCGTGGAGGATCCGCAGCGCAGGGTGGCGTGGTCGAATTCAGGCGTGCCGTGGTCGTCAAGAACCAGACCCGTCGTTTCCAGTCCCAGCCCCTTCAGCGCGGGCGGACGACCCGCCGCCACGAGCACCCGGTCCACGACGACCGAACCTTGCTCCCAGTCCAGTCGGGCCCCCGCCCCATCCCGCGCGACCTTGACCTTCGCCTCCAGATGCACGGCCATGTCCTCACGCAGGAAGTCGGCCATGCGCGCCGCTTCCTCCCCCTTCAGGCCCGCAACGCCAGAGCCCGAGTCCAGAAGCGTCACCTCCACCCCCAAGCGGGCGAAGGCCTGCGCCAGCTCGGCGCCCAACGATCCCGCGCCGATCACCGCAAGCCGTTTCGGAAAATCCTCCAGCTCGAACACCGTCTCGTTCGTCAGCACCAGGTCGGAGACGACGTCGTAATCCTCGGGAACCGAAGGGGTGGCGCCGGTCGCGATGACGATGGCCTTGGCCGTCACACGCTCCCCGCCCTCCAGTTCCAGGGTGGTGGCGGAGGTGAAGCGCGCCTTGCCCTTCAGCTTTTGCGGAACCCGTTCAAAGCTGTCCTTCACCCCGGCCACGAAATGATCCCGCAAGGCACGGACGCGGGCCATGACGGCCTTGCCATCCACCTCGGCTGTCGCCATCACGCCGAATTCCGGCGCCTGCCGCACCGAATGGGCGGCCTGCGCGGCCGCGATCAGCAGCTTCGACGGCATGCACCCCACGGCCGCGCAGGTGGTGCCGCGAAAGGCCGGGTCGATCAGGACGGTGCGCGCCCCGTTCTTGCGGGCATGGCGTTCCGCCGCGAGGCCGGCGGTTCCCGCGCCGATCACGGCCACGTCGCAGTCGATGGATGTCATGGTGTTCTCCTTTGCGGGCAGGAACACGCTGGCAAAGGTCCGGGTTCCGGGAACCCCCGGCCCGACCGGAAGGTTCACCCTGCAAAAGGAGACACCGATGACCCGCGAGAACGATCCCCATAATGATGCCGAGAAGATCCGGGACGAACGCGCCCGCGCCGCCCGGTCCGAGGAGGAGCGTCGCAAGATCAAGGACAGCCCGGTGGAACCCCTGCTGAAGGAGCCGGGCCGCAACACGAAGGAATGGGACTGATTTGCTGCCCTTGCTTCTTGAATACGCACCGCTGATCTCGGCCGGGCTGACCGGCGTGACGGCGGCGATCTGGATCGTCTACCTGAACGTCTTCCTGATGAGCTATCGGCGGCAGCACTGCCCCTCGATCCTCATCACCTCGGGCGCGGGGCGGGGGCTGAATTCCCACTGCTTCGTGACCAACCTGGGGCTGGAGCCGGTGTTTCTTCTGGACATCGTGCTGGACGCCCGCACCACGGACGGGCAGCGCCTGCATGCCGTGATTCCCGAACGCAACGAACGCCACAGCGATGACGAAAGCCCCGACACCGACGCCCGTTGGGCCACGAACCTTGGTCCGCTGGCAAGCGGAGAGGAAAAGGATATCGGCCGCTTCACCACCCTGATCCAGCGTGCGCGGGCCGAGAACCCGGATTGGGCGGAGGATCTGACCTTCCGCTCCCTAAAGATCACCGTGGTGGCCGTAACTGCCAGCCGGGCCGAGTTGTATGGAGCCGAGCGGGAGTATGTTCTGGGCGAAGACCGGCACGGCCATGCCTGCCTGCGGCCCACGACCATCAAGGCGCGGCAGATTGACAGCTTCTTTGGCCGCCGGGCCTTGGGGCGCGTACTGCGCGAAGATCTGGGCCTGATGGACAACCCATAGAAAAAGGCCCGCCAGAACGGCGGGCCTTTCCAAAACTGCAAGCGGATCAGCGCTTGGAGAACTGGAAGCTGCGGCGGGCTTTGGCCTTACCGTATTTCTTCCGTTCCACGACACGGCTGTCACGCGTCAGGAAGCCGGCGGCTTTCAGCGCGGCGCGCAGCGTGGGATCGTAGAGTTGCAGGGCTTTCGACACGCCGTGCTTCACGGCACCGGCCTGACCCGAAAGACCGCCGCCGGCGACCGTGGCCACGACGTCGAACTGACCTTCGCGGTTGGCGATCGTGAACGGCTGGCGCAGGATCATCTGCAGCACGGGACGGGCGAAGTAGGTCGCCATTTCCTTGCCATTGACGGTGACCTTGCCCGAACCCGGCTTGATCCAGACACGGGCGACCGCGTCCTTGCGCTTGCCGGTGGCATAGGCGCGGCCCTGCGCGTCGCGGACGGCTTCGCGCAGCGGCGTTTCCGCCTGAACCGGAGCGGACTCCGACACGGCCGATTTCAGATCGTCGAGGGATTTGATGTCAGCCATGATCAGGCGCTCCGCGTGTTTTTCGGGTTCAGCGACGCAACGTCGAGAACGGTCGGCTGCTGAGCTTCGTGCGGATGTTCGGCGCTGGCGTAGACGCGCAGGTTCGTCATCTGCTGACGACCGAGGCTGTTGCGGGTGATCATGCGCTCGACGGCCTTGGTCACCACACGCTCGGGGTGGGCGCCGTCCAGCACTTGTGCCACGGTGCGGAACTTGATGCCGCCCGGGTGGCCGGTGTGCCAGTAGTAACGCTTGTCGGCGCGCTTGTTGCCCGTCATCTGCACCTTGTCGGCGTTGATGACGATGACGTTGTCACCCATGTCCATGTGGGGGGTGAACGTCGGCTTGTGCTTGCCGCGCAGGATGCTGGCGACGATCGTGGCGAGGCGGCCCAGAACGATGCCTTCGGCATCGATCAGGATCCACTTCTTCTCGATGTCCGCCGGGGTAGCGGTAAAGGTTTTCATCACTGAACCCTAATCGAAGTGGGGCGAGGCAGAGCCCCGCGATTGATGAGGGTGTATCCTTTATTCCCGTTCCCGCGTCAAGCGCCACAACCGTGATTTAATCACGTAAAATCAGCGTCTTGAAAGAACGGTATTTTAATACCCCATCAACGCAGGCGCGGAGGACGCTCCGGATCGGTTCCGGGGGCCCGGTTGGCGGGCCGTTCGGGCGCCTGGGGTGCGGGCATGTCCAGCCGCATCCCGATCTCGGCCATGCGGCGCGCGGCCGGGCCGTCCGGCAAGCACACCACGTCCATCTCCCCCGCATCGATCCCCGAGAAGGTGAGCGCTTCGGCTGCGGAACGGGCCAGCGCCTCCTCCGCCTCCTCGCGCGCGCCGATGAAGGCCAGAAGATGCCCGTGTCGCCCGTCCGAATAGGACACGCCCGCCAGAAGGGCGTGGCTGGCAAGGCCGCCGGCATGGGCCAGCTTCTGCCCCAACGCGTCCAGAAGGCGCTGCGGCACCTGCGGCGGCAGGAAGGCCGTGGGCACCGCCTCGGCCTGTTCGGGCGCATGGTCCAGCGTGCCGGCCAGCCAGTCCACGGCTTCGGGCGGAAGCAGCATGGCACTGTCGGCGCCAAGGTTGACGGCAAGGCCGACCCCCTGCCCCGCCAGCTGCCGCGCGATCACCCGCCCCGGAAGGGCCGCATACGTGTTGGTGATGCCGGTGAAGGCCGACAGCTTTTCATCGCTGTCGAAGGCGAGGACGTAGGGCCCGTCCTCCAGCGGAAAGAGTTTCGGCGTGACGGCGCCTTCCCGCGCTTCCCCATCGGTCAGGCAGACCAGCTCGGACTCGGCCAGACGTTCGTAATAGGTCAGACGCGCGGCGTCGTCGGCGTCATCGGCGGCCATCTGCGCATAGGCATGATCAAGGGGGGTCATCGCATTCTCCGTGGCGGCGGGGCTGGACCAGCCATCCTACGATTCCCGCCGGAACGCCAGCCCCCGGCATGGCAGGAATCTTAACGATGACCCGCCATGATTGTCATGTGGGTCAGCCTGTCGTAGAGGTTGAAGCGGGGTGCGCCCCCGATCCCGCAGGACAACGCGCAGGTCAGGATACTGGGATGATCGAATTCAACAATGTCAGCAAGTCCTTCTGGACGGGACAGCAGCGCAAGGTGATCCTCGACAACGCCTCCTTCCGGGTGGAGATCGGGAATTCGCTGGGCATCCTGGCCCCGAACGGAACCGGCAAGACGACGCTCATCAACATGATGGCCGGCCTGGAGAAACCCGATGAGGGCGAGGTCCGCCGCAGTTCCCGCGTGTCGTTCCCGCTGGGCTTCATGGGCGGCATCAACCCCAAGCATTCCGCGAACGAGAACGCCCGCTACGTCGCGCGGCTCTACGGCCTTGATCCCGACTATGTGGAAAGCTTCTGCCGCTGGCTGACCGACATCAACGAATATTTCGACCAGCCCGTTTCCACCTACTCGGCCGGGATGCGGGCGCGGTTCACCTTCTCGCTCATGCTGTCGCTGGAGTTCGACATCTACCTGATCGACGAAGGAATGCCGACCACGACGGATGTGGAATTCAACCGCAAGGCGGGTATGATCCTGCAGCAGCGGCTGGCGACCGGCACCATGGTCATCGTGTCCCACCAGCCCAAGACGCTGGAAAAATTCTGCAAGACGGCCGCCGTGCTGCGGAACGGCCAGCTTTACATGTTCGAATCTCTCGAGGAGGCGAAGCGCCTTTATGACTACCAAGCTCACAGCTAAGCGCTATCGCACCCGCCCGCCCGAACCGACGGACCCGCACCCGGCCTCGCAGCTGCGCCCCGAGGACCTGTTCATGGAGCCCGATGACGGCCTTGGACCGGGGATCAACCGCGCCACGCCCAGCCAGCCGCCTTCCGACCAACGCATCACCGCGGACGAGATCGCGGCCGTGGAGGGCGAGAACCTGACCGGGCGCCAGTTGCGGCTGGCCCGTCGCATCGCCGCCAAGCACAACATCCAGGCATCGTCCGACCACATGGCGGTCATCCTGCTGCGCCGGTCGGGGATCGACCCGTTCCAGCGCGCCTCGTTGATGGATCTGGTCGTGTCCAGCCGACAGGCGGAAACGGGAACGCCGAACCTGCCGCAGAAGATGCAGCCGATCCAGCTTCCATCGACCGAACAGCGGGCCCAGGAAAGCCACCTGCGCGAGCTGCGCCAGATCCAGCAGGACATCGCGCGCCGTCGCCAGCGCAAGCTGATGCTTCTGGGCCTGCGGCTGGCCTTCTTCGTGCTGCTGCCGACCATCATCGCCGGCTACTACTTCTATGTGATCGCGACGCCGCTTTATTCGGCCAAGTCCGAATTCGTGATCCAGACGTCCCAGAACCCGACGCAGCCCAGCAGCAGCATGCTGTCCACCTCTCCGCTGCAGGTGATCCAGGATTCCATCGCCGTCCAGGGCTACCTTCAATCGCGCGAGGCGATGGAACGGCTGAACACCGACCTCGGCTTCCGGGAGCATTTCGCGTCCGAAGAGATCGATCCGCTCCAACGCATCCCTGAAAGCGCAACGATGGAGGATGTGTATTCCGTCTACAAACGTAACGTGAAGATCTCGTTCGACCCGACCGAAGGCATCACGCGGATGGAGGTCATCGCCGAGGACCCGCAGACCGCCGTCGCGTTTTCCGAGGCGCTGATCGGCTACGCCGAGGAGCAGGTCGACCAGTTGACGCAGCGGATGCGCGAAGACCAGATGCGCGGCGCCCAGCAAGGCTACGAGAATGCCGAGCAGGCCATGCTGACCTCGCAGCAGAAGATGGTGGAGTTGCAGGAGCAGTTCCGCATGATCTCCTCGGACGTGGAGGTGTCGCTGATCACCTCGCAGCTTTCCACCCTGAACTCCCAGCTTCTGGAGGAGCGGCTGTCGCTGCAGCAGATGCAGTCGAACGCCCGTCCGAACGAGGCGCGGATGCAGCCCGTGCGCGCCCGCATCCAGCGTCTGGAGGATCAGGTGACCGAACTGCGCGGCCGTCTGACCGCTTCCAGCGGCGGGGATGAATCGATCGCCCGCCTGCAGGCGCAACTGGCGCTGGCACAGGGCGACGTGGAAATGCGGCAGATGATTTTGGGCGAATCGTTGCGCGCCATGGAAACGGCACGGGTGGAAGCCGCCCGTCAGACGCGGTATCTGTCGCGCAACGTCAATCCGGTTGCGCCGGATGCCGCCGTCTATCCCCGCGCTTTCGAGAACACGCTGGTATCTTTGCTGGTGTTCCTCGGAATCTATCTGATGATCTCGATGACTGTCGCCATCCTGCGCGAACAGGTCTCCTCGTAAAAGGACCCAAGATGAAAACCGTCGACATCGCCGGCCTCCGCGTCGGCAACGATCTTCCTTTGTGTCTGATTGCAGGCCCCTGCCAGCTGGAAAGCCTGGACCACGCCGAAATGATCGCCGGCCGCATGGCCGAGATCTGCGCGGCCGCCGGCGCCCAGTACGTGTTCAAGGCCAGCTATGACAAGGCCAACCGCACGTCGCTGAACGGGCGCCGCGGGCTGGGGCTGGAAGCCGGTCTGGCCGTGCTGGAAAAGATCAAGGCCAGCGGCCTGCCCGTGCTGACCGACATCCACGACATCGCGCAAGCGCGCGAGGCGGCAAAGGTCGTGGACGTGATCCAGATCCCCGCCTTCCTGTGCCGCCAGACGGACCTTCTGGTCGCGGCGGGGGAAACCGGGGCGGTCGTGAACATCAAGAAGGGCCAGTTCCTCGCCCCCTGGGACATGGCGAACGTGGCCGAGAAGGTGTCCTCCACCGGCAACGACCGCATCCTGCTGACGGAACGGGGCACGTCCTTTGGCTACAACACCTTGGTGGCCGACATGCGTGGCCTGCCGACGATGGCGAAAACCGGCTACCCGGTCATCATGGACGCCACGCATTCGGTGCAGCAGCCGGGCGGACTGGGTGGTGCTTCCGGCGGGCAGCGGGAATTCGCACCTGTGATGGCGCGTGCGGCCGTAAGCCTCGGGATCGCGGGGGTCTTCATCGAAACGCACGAAGATCCGGACAGCGCCCCTTCGGACGGGCCGAACATGATCCGGCTGGACCAGATGCAGGCGCTTGTCGAACGGCTGATGGCGTTCGACAAGCTGGCCAAGGCGGATCCGATCCGCGTCTGAGGCCTTAGATCCAGCCGGTGATCTTCCCGGCTGTGGTGCCCGTCGCAAGGATGCGGCGGGCGAACATCGGATAGGTGCCGACGGGCAGTTCCGCCGTGGTGTAGGTGATCCCGTCCGAGCTAACATACCGCACGATGCCCGCCAGCCCGATCGTCAGGGCACGTACATCCTCCGCCAGGTCCACGGTATCGGAGGGCGCGATCGCCACGGCCCCGAAGGCGGCAGCGGTCACACCCTTTTCAACGCCTGCAAATCTGTTGGCCATCTTTGATCCTTCTTGCTGACAGCGGCTTTTGCCTGACGGTCAATCTGTCGCAAGAAGATGACTCGGGTCCGAAGGTGCCGTGCGGGACCTTCACACCTTGTTAAGGTCTGGCTTATTCGGTCTGGTTGACCCCTCCGCCATCCGCGTCGTTGCCCTGCGGGCCACGATCGGCGAAGAAGGACGTGGCCACGATGGCGATGATGCCCACGATGATGATCGCAAAAACGATTCTCATCGGTCCACGCAGGCCACTCTTGCCGGTTTCGTCATTGCGTTTCATGGTGCCGCCTTCCTGGGACATTGCGCATAACAGCGCCTGTCAGACGGCTTTGGTTCCACCGCAGGGGGGAAGTATCCGTCATGGTGGGCCGTGACGGGCTCGAACCGCCGACATTTTCGGTGTAAACGAAACGCTCTACCAACTGAGCTAACGGCCCGCACGTATCGGGATGGTGGGCGATGAGGGATTTGAACCCCCGACATCTTCGATGTGAACGAAGCGCTCTACCACTGAGCTAATCGCCCGATGCCGGGGGTTTAGCCTCACTCCTCGTCGTCTGCAAGAGCCTTTTTCGCGGTTTTCGCATCCGTGTTCTGCGGACGCAGTTTCAGCGTGACGACGCCGTTCTCGTCGTTGCGCTTGATCACGCGCAGCCGGCCCAGCGGAGGCAGGATCAGATCGTCCCCCGCCGTGATCCTCGCCTGGATCGCCACCAGAAGGGCGTCGATGATCGGGCGTGCTTCCTTGCGGTTCTTGCCCGTGGCTTCCACGACCATGTCCACCAGATCCGGCAGCTTGGTGACCTCCGGCGCTTCCTTCGGCTCCACCTCGGGTTCGGGCTGCGGCGCCTTTGCCTTCGTCGCGCGTGCGGTCGTCTTCGTGGCCATGCTGTTCATCCCAAACGTGACAATCTTTCAGGACGATACCGCTTTTTCAGGCCGTGAAAAGAAAAAGACGCGCCCGAGGGCGCGTCTTCCGGATCAGTGTGCCGTTTGCTGATGCACCGGCTGCTCGGCGATCCTGCGGGCCGCAGCGGCCTCCTCGGCCGCCTCGTCCCATTCCACCGGCTCCGGCGCCCGCACCAGCGCTTCGCGCAGAACCTCGCGGACATGGGTCACGGGGATGATCTTCAGCCCCTGCTTCACGTTGTCCGGGATCTCCGCCAGATCCTTCTCGTTCTCCTGCGGGATCAGCACCGTCTTGATGCCGCCGCGCAGCGCCGCAAGGAGCTTCTCCTTCAGCCCGCCGATCGGCAGCGCGTTGCCGCGCAGCGTGACCTCACCTGTCATGGCGATGTCCTTCTTGACGGGGATCCCCGTCAGAACGGACACGATGGACGTCACCATCGCCAGACCCGCGCTCGGACCGTCCTTCGGGGTCGCCCCTTCCGGAACGTGCACGTGGATGTCCATCGCCTCGAACTTCGGCGGCTTCACACCCAGCTCCGGAGAGATGGAGCGGACATAGCTGGAGGCCGCGTCGATCGACTCCTTCATCACGTCGCCCAGCTTGCCGGTCGTCTTCATCCGGCCCTTGCCCGGCAGGCGCAGCGCTTCGATCTGCAACAGCTCCCCCCCGACCGAGGTGTAGGCCAGTCCGGTCACGACACCGACCTGATCCTCCTTCTCGGCCAGACCGTGACGATAGCGCGGCACGCCCAGGAACTCCGCCACGTTGGCTTCCGTCACCTCGACCGACGGGGTCTTGCCCTTGACGATCTCGGTCACGGCCTTGCGGGCCAGCTTCGCCAGTTCACGCTCCAGGTTCCGCACGCCGGCTTCACGGGTGTAGGACTGGATCACCTCGGTCAACGCGCCGTCCGTGACCGAGAATTCGCTTTTCTTCAGCGCGTGGTTCTCGATCTGCTTCGGCACGAGGTGGGTCTTCGCGATCTCGCGCTTCTCGTCCTCGGTATAGCCCGACAGCGGGATGATCTCCATCCGGTCCAGAAGCGGGCCCGGCATGTTGTAGGAGTTGGCCGTGGTCAGGAACATCACGTTCGACAGGTCGTATTCCACCTCAAGATAGTGGTCCACGAACGTGCCGTTCTGCTCCGGGTCCAGCACCTCCAGCATGGCCGAAGCCGGGTCGCCACGGAAGTCCTGCCCCATCTTGTCGATCTCATCCAGAAGGATGAGCGGGTTCGTGGTCTTGGCCTTCTTCAGCGCCTGGATGATCTTGCCGGGCATGGAGCCGATATAGGTCCGACGGTGGCCGCGGATCTCGGATTCGTCACGCACGCCGCCAAGGGAAATACGGATGAACTCGCGCCCCGTCGCCTTCGCGACCGACTTGCCAAGCGAGGTCTTGCCCACGCCCGGGGGACCGACGAGGCACAGGATCGGCCCCTTCAGCTTCGTCGCACGCGCCTGCACCGCCAGATATTCAGTGATGCGTTCCTTGACCTTCTCCAGCCCGTGATGATCGGCATCCAGCACGGCCTGCGCCTTGCCGATGTCCTTCTTCACCTTGGACTTCACGCCCCACGGCACGCCCAGAAGCCAGTCGAGGTAGTTCCGCACGACGGTCGCCTCGGCGCTCATCGGGGACATGGACTTCAGCTTCTTGATCTCGGCATCCGCCTTGTCGCGCGCTTCTTTCGAAAGCTTCGTGGCGGCGATCCGCGCTTCCAGTTCGGCGACCTCGTTCTGGCCGTCCTCCCCGTCGCCGAGTTCCTTCTGAATGGCCTTCATCTGCTCGTTCAGATAGTACTCGCGCTGCGTCTTCTCCATCTGGTTCTTGACGCGGCTCTTGATGCGCTTCTCGACCTGAAGAACGCTCATCTCGCCCTGCATGTGACCGTAGACGCCTTCAAGGCGCTGACCCACGTCCAACGTTTCCAGCAGCTTCTGCTTCTGCGCCACGTCCACGCCCAGATGACCGGCCACAAGGTCGGCCAGACGTGCGGGATCGGTCGATTCCGAAACGGCCGACAGCGCCTCTTCGGGGATGTTCTTCTTGATCTTGGCGTAGCGTTCAAATTCGTCGGCCACGGCGCGCAGCATGGCGTCCACCGTTTCCTCGCTTCCGGCCACTTCGTCCAGCGTTTCGGCATGGGCCTCGAAGAAGCGGTCATTCTCGACGAAGTCGGTGATGCGCACGCGCGACTTGCCTTCGACCAGCACCTTCACGGTGCCGTCCGGCAGTTTCAGAAGTTGCAGGACATTGGCCAGAACGCCCGTGCGATAGATGCCATCGGTGCCCGGATCGTCAACGGAGGGGTCCATCTGCGACGACAGCAGGATCTGGCGATCCTCGGACATGACCTCTTCCAATGCGCGCACCGACTTCTCGCGGCCCACGAACAACGGAACGATCATGTGCGGGAACACCACGATGTCGCGCAGCGGCAACACGGGGTAACTCGGAGCAAGTGTCTCGTTCATCTTCGGTCCTTTCGCAGGAAGGCTCTGGTCCCGTCCATCGGCAACGCCCGACCTTCCCCGGCTGAGCACCCTATCTGGTGGCGCACCTGTCCCAAGTCAACCACATGGGCAGAACCAAGAAGGAACATAGCGCGCCCTTCACGCAGGCGTCAAAGAGGTTCTATGTCGCCCTGCGCCCGCATGGCGTGGAACTCTGCCACGAAGGCCGGAAGGCGTTGCGCCGCGATCGCGTCGCGCAGCCCCTGCATCAGTTCCTGATAGTAATGCAGGTTGTGCCAGGTCATCAGCATGGAGCTGATGATCTCCCCCGCGCGCATGACGTGGTGCAGGTAGCCGCGGGAATAGTTGCGGCAGGCGGGACAGGTGCAATCCTCGTCCAGCGGGCGGGGATCGTCCATGTGGCGGGCGTTCTTGATGTTGATGACGCCGCGCCGCGTGAAGGCCTGGCCCGTCCGTCCCGAACGCGACGGCAGCACGCAATCCATCATGTCGATGCCGCGTTCCACCGCGCCCACGATGTCGTCGGGCTTGCCCACGCCCATCAGGTAGCGGGGCTTGTCGGCCGGCAGCATGCCGGGGGCATAGTCGAGGACATCGAACATCATCTCCTGCCCCTCGCCCACCGCAAGCCCGCCGACGGCATAGCCGTCAAAGCCGATGGCTTGCAGCTTTTCGGCGCTTTCGGCACGCTGGTCGGGGAAGACGCTGCCCTGCTGGATGCCGAACAGCGCGTGGCCCGGCCGGTCACCAAACGCGTCGCGCGACCTCTGGGCCCACCGCATGGACAATTCCATCGACCGCCGCGCCGTTTTTTCATCGGCCGGGAATGGTGTGCATTCGTCGAACGCCATCACGATGTCCGATCCCAGCAGCCGCTGGATCTCCATGCTCCGCTCCGGCGTCAGGTGGTGGGACGAGCCGTCGATGTGGCTCTTGAAGCGCACCCCCTCTTCCGTCAGCTTGCGCAGGGCCGTCAGGCTCATCACCTGGAAGCCGCCACTGTCGGTCAGGATCGGACGGTCCCAGTTCATGAAGCGGTGCAGGCCGCCGAGGCGGTCGATTCGTTCGGCCGTGGGGCGCAGCATCAGGTGATAGGTGTTGCCCAGAAGAATGTCGGCGCCCGTGGCGCGGACGTTTTCGGGCAGCATCGCCTTGACCGTGGCGGCGGTGCCGACGGGCATGAAGGCGGGGGTGCGGATCTCGCCCCTCGGGGTGTGGATCGTGCCCGTGCGGGCCTTCCCGTCCGTGGCGTGAATGTCGAAGCTGAAACCTGTCATGTCCTTCCTTTGCTGCAAAACGCGCGATTTTGGAAGAGGTGCGGTGCAGCTTGGCCACATCCGCCCGCAGAACGTGATGCGAGCGTCTGCCCGGCCAGAGAAAAATTGCACAAGCCGCTCAAAGCGTATAACCGCTTACGACCACTCTGACCGTACGCGGCAGGTTGCGAATGGGGACTTGAGGAGGACATCCATTGCATTACGAACCGACAGCGGGTGATCCGCCCAAGAAAGCCGGGCCATTCTACACCCATCTCTACTTCCAGGTGATCGTGGCGATCATCCTCGGCATCCTGCTGGGGCACTTCTATCCGCAGTTCGCCGCCAGCCTGAAACCGCTGGGCGACGCCTTCATCAAGCTGGTGAAGATGATCATCGCCCCCGTGATCTTCCTGACCGTGTCGACCGGCATCGCCGGCATGACGGACATGAAGAAGGTTGGCCGCGTCGCCGGCAAGGCCATGATCTACTTCCTGACCTTCTCCACTCTTGCCCTGATCGTGGGCCTCGTGGTGGCGAACGTCCTTCAGCCGGGTTCCGGCATGAACATCGATCCGGCCACGCTGGATACGGCCGCCGTCAACGACTACGCCACCAAGGCGCATGAAACGACGATCACCGGCTTCCTGATGAACATCATCCCGACCACGCTGGTCGGCGCCTTCGCTCAGGGCGACATCCTTCAGGTCCTGTTCATCTCGGTCCTGTTCGGCATCGCGCTGGCGATGGTGGGCGATCGCGGCAAACCGGTCACGGCCTTCCTGACGGCCCTGACCTACCCGATCTTCAAGCTGGTCGCGATCCTGATGAAGGCCGCACCCATCGGCGCCTTCGGCGCCATGGCCTTCACCATCGGCCGCTACGGGATCGAGTCTGTGATCAGCCTCGCCTTCCTCGTGATCTCCTTCTACGTCACGGCGCTGTTGTTCGTGCTGGTGATCCTTGGCGCCGTGGCCCGCTACAACGGCTTCTCGATCATCAAGCTGATCAAGTACATCAAGGAGGAGCTGCTGCTCGTCCTCGGGACCTCGTCCTCGGAAGCGGCCCTGCCGTCCTTGCTGCAGAAGATGGAACGGGCGGGCGCGTCGCGTTCGGTCGTGGGCCTGGTCGTGCCGACCGGCTATTCGTTCAACCTTGACGGGACGAACATCTACATGACCATGGCGGCCCTGTTCATCGCACAGGCCACCAACACCGACCTGACGCTGGGCCAGCAGGTCCTGCTGCTTCTGGTGGCGATGCTGTCGTCGAAAGGCGCGGCGGGCATCACGGGCGCGGGCTTCATCACGCTGGCCGCCACCCTGTCCGTTGTTCCGACGGTTCCGCTGGCCGGCATGGCGCTGATCCTGGGCGTGGACCGCTTCATGTCGGAATGCCGCGCCCTGACAAACTTCGTCGGCAACGCGGTCGCCACCCTCGTCGTCGCCCGTTGGGAAGGCGAACTGGACACGGCCAAGCTGCACGCCGCCCTGAACGGAGAGCCGGACCCGGTCGCCACCCACCGCGCACCGGAAAGCATGCCGTCCGCGTTCAAAGATGATGTGGTTTCGGCCGACTGAAAAAGCCGCCCCTCGGGGCGGCCTTGTTCCAAAACACCAAAGCCGCCCCATCGGGCGGCTTTTCCTTTGGATCGGCGGGTCACTCGGCGGGATGATGTTTCCGTTGCGCAACTTCGGCCATCTTGCGGTCAAACCGGCGCGACATCTCTCGGACAATCAGAAGGCCGCAGCCGCCCATGGCGAGCGCAATCAGGGGAAGGCCGTAATCGAAGAACGTCATATCGTCACTCCCTTCTTCATATAGCGGAGAATATAGAGCGCCAGCACATGAAAAGCCAGCCCGCCGACGATCCAGACCGAAATGGACAGCGCACTGATCCCGGTTCCCTCCGACAGGGGCCGCAAAACCCCCACCGCGATCATCCCCAGACCGATGGCGTTGTAGAAGGATGCCACCAGCTTGACCCGCTCGTTATAGCTCGCAAGCGGGTCGCGCTGCATCAAAGGCCAAGCTTCTTGAGCACGATCTCGTTCACCATCTGCGGGGCGGCCTTGCCGCCGCTGGCCTTGATGACCTGACCCACGAACCAGCCCGCCAGCTTGGGGTTGGCCTTGGCTTTTTCCACCTGCGCGGGATTGGCCGCGATGATGTCGTCCACCGCCTGCTCGATCGCGCCGGTGTCGGTCACCTGCTTCATGCCGCGCGCGGCCGCGATCTCGGCCGGGTCGCCGCCCTCGGTCCAGACGATCTCGAACAGGTCCTTGGCCATCTTGCCCGAGATGTCGCCGCTGGCCATCAGGTCCAGCACACCACCCAGCTGCGCCGCCGACACGGGGCTTGCGTCGATCGACAGCCCTTCCTTGTTCAGGCGGCCAAACAGCTCGTTGATGACCCAGTTCGCGGCCTGCTTGCCGTCACGCCCCTTGGCCACCTCCTCGAAGAAGCCGGCGGCGTCCAGTTCGGCGGTCAGGACGTTCGCGTCGTAATCGGTCAGGCCGAAATCGCCCATGAAGCGGGCCTTCTTGGCGTCAGGCAGCTCGGGCATGGAGGCCGCGATGTCGTCCACCCAAGCCTGCTCGATCTCCAGCGGCAGCAGGTCGGGATCGGGGAAATAGCGATAGTCGTGCGCTTCTTCCTTCGACCGCATCGACCGCGTCTCGTTCCGGTCGGGATCATACAGGCGGGTTTCCTGCACCACGCTGCCGCCATCCTCCAGAATGGCGATCTGGCGCCGCGCCTCGTAGTCGATGGCCGCCTGGATGAAGCGCATGGAGTTCATGTTCTTGATCTCGCACCGCGTGCCGAGATGGCCGAAATCCTGCGTCGCCTGATACTTTTCGTACTGGCCCGGACGGCAGACCGACACGTTCACGTCGGCGCGCAGGTTGCCGTTCTGCATGTTGCCGTCGCAGGTGCCCAGGTAACGCAGGATCTGGCGCAGCTTCGTGACATAGGCCGCGGCCTCCTCCGGTCCGCGGATGTCGGGGCGGCTGACGATCTCCATCAGTGCGACGCCCGTGCGGTTGAAGTCCACGAAGCTGTTGTTCGGGTCCATGTCGTGGATCGACTTGCCCGCATCCTGTTCCAGGTGGATGCGTTCGATCCGCACCAGACGCGCGACACCGGGGCCCATCTCCACCAGCACCTCACCCTCCCCTACGATGGGATGGTACAGCTGGCTGATCTGATAGCCCTGCGGCAAGTCCGGGTAGAAATAGTTTTTCCGGTCGAAGGCGGACCACAGGTTGATCCCCGCCTTCAGGCCCAGACCCGTACGCACCGCCTGTTCGACACAGAACTCGTTGATGACGGGCAGCATGCCGGGCATGGCGCTGTCCACGAAGGACACGTGGCTGTTCGGCTCCGCCCCGAATCCGGTAGACGCGCCGGAAAACAGCTTGGCGTTGGACGACACCTGCGCGTGGATCTCCATGCCGATCACCAGCTCCCAGTCGTCGCGCGCTCCGGCGATCACCTTGGGTTTCGGGGTCTCATAGGTCAGATCAAGCATGGGTCATCCTCTTGCACGAACGTCGTTTTAAGCCTTTGGACACCCCCCGGCAACCCTGTGCGCACACGCACATTCGGCAGGATCACGCCGAACAATGCGCGTTCCGGTTGCCGAATGGAACCTCTTCGTCCACAAGCACCGAGCCGCCCACGGAGCGCGGTGCCACCCATGTCGGAATCGATGAAGATCAGGACACTTGTTTTCGGCGCGTTGCTTGCACTTCCCATCACCGGGTGTGCAACCACCAAGACCACCGCCACGCAGGCCAGCACCCTGCCCGCCATGCGTTGGGATTTCCGCCCAGAAGGCAAGACCTGGACCCAGCAAACCCTTGCGGCTGTCAGCCGCAACGACACGGATCTGACCCGTCTCATTCCCGCCGACATCGACACCTGGTGCCCCGGCTATCGCAACGCCTCGGCCGACGAACGCCGCGCGTTCTGGACGGCGATGCTGTCTGCGCTGGCCAAGCACGAGAGCACTTGGAATCCGTCGGCCGCCGGTGGCGGTGGCAAGTGGATCGGCCTTGTGCAGATCGACCCCCGCACCGCCCGCGCCTATGATTGCGAAGCGACCACGGCGTCGGAGTTGAAGAACGGTTCCAAGAATCTGGCCTGCGCTGTCAACATCGCCTCCACCCAGGTGGCCCGTGACAACATGATCGCGGGTCCGCAAGGCCGCAACGGCATGGGCCGCGACTGGGCGCCATTCCGATCCTCCGCGAAACGCGTGGAGATGGCGAACTGGACCCGATCCCAAGCCTATTGCGCGCTTTGAAGCGCAAAAAGGCCTGCCCCCCAAGGGTCAGGCCTTTTTTGTGTCCGCCAAGGTGACGCCCTTACGGCGTGGTCAATGGCGGGACCGTCCGAAAACGCGGCAGTTTCGTCATCTGCACCAGGCTCACCGCCGGCGCGTATTCCCCGCCCAGCGCCAGCGTTTCGGCGCGCAGCATCTCGATCCCTTCCTCCGACTTGGCCGGGATACGTTCCGGCGCGATCGGATGCCCCACGGTGACGCGATAGGGCTGGCGATGCTTGTTCAGCACCTCGTGGAACAGGGTGATGTCGCGCAGCGTCGGGTGGATCAGGTCGAACAGATAGAACAGGGTGGAGTTGCGGGCCCGGATGTTCAGCGGGATCACCGGCACGTCGAACTTGCGCGCAATCATCGCGGCCGAGGCCATCCACGGCCGTTCCATCAGCTTCAGCCCCTTGCGCTTGGCCAGACGGCCCGACGGGAAGATGACGCCCAGCCGTCCCGCTTCCATGGCCTTGCGGGTGTAGTCCATGGTTTCGCGCGTCTTCTGAAGCGAACGCTTTTCCATCCGCCATTCCACGGGGCAGATCAGGTCGATCATCTGCGGCATGACGCGCAGGATGTCGCTGTTGGCATAGATGAACAGGTCCGGCCGCAGCGGCGACAGAAGGTGATGCAGGATCACCCCGTCCGCAATGCCCGTCGGATGGTTGGCCACGATCATGGCCGGACCGTTGCGCGGAATGTTCTCCAGCCCCGTGATCTGGATGTCCTTGGCGATGATCTTCGCCAGACGCCCCATCATCTCGGGTGTGGGCAGGTCGCGATATTCCTCACCCAGCGTCAGCGTCCGCTCGTATCCCAGCATGCGGGTCAGGGCCGCATAGGCAAGACGATGGTGCGGGCGCCCACGGAAAAGCCAAGGCGCACGCTCGGCAATCAGGGGGTCAATACGGTCTCTCATCGTCTTTCAACCTACACGGCGGCGTTATCATGACATGGCGCGGCGCAGCCTAAAAGGCAAGTGCGCCGCGCCATGACCGGTTCATTTCCGCCTGTTATTTGGCCATGCGGCCCGCCATTTCGGCCAGATCCCGTGACAAGCCGGGCGTGGACAGGATGCGCGCAAGCTCGGCCCGCATGCGAGCTTGACGATCGACGTCATAGCGGGTCAGCCCGTCGAAGGCCTGCGACATCCGCGCCGCCGTCTGCGGGTTCAGCGGATCCAGCCGGATCAGCCAGTCCGCCAGCAATCGGTAGCCCGACCCGTCCGCCTTGTGGAACCCCCGATGATTCGCTGACAGCGCGCCAAACAAGGCCCTGAACCGGTTGGGGTTCTTCAGGTCGAACAGCGGGTGGCGGGTCAGACGGTCGGCCACGACCGGCGCATCCCCGGCGTGCAGGACCTGCAGCGTGAACCACTTGTCCATGACGATCCGGTCGCCGTTCCAGCGCGCATCGAAGGCCGCCAGCGCCTCCTCGCCCGCCCCCACGTCCAGAAGGGCCGAAAAGGCGCCCACCTCCTCGGTCATGTTGGTGGCGGTGTCGAACACCTCCTGCGCGGCCTGTCCGCCGTCCAGATGCGACAAGAGGCCCAGCGCCTGCACGCGAAGACTGCGCTGCCCGGCCTGCGCCGCATCCGGCGACCATGGGCCCGGCACCGGCGCGGTCAGCGCGGGAAGATCCGCACGCAGCCGTTCCGCCAGCGCCCTGGTCATCCGGCGACGGGCGGCGTGAATCGCCTCCGGATCCGGCGTCACGCCGGAGCGTGCCAGCGTCTGGGCGATGTCCTCCTCCCCCGGCAGGCGCAGGGCCAGCGCGCGGAAGGCCGGGTCCAGCGCCTTGTCCGTTGCCAGCGCCGCCAGCGCGTCCAGCCACAGGGCCGGCGGTGCCCCGCCTTCGCTGGCCATACGCGTCAGCGTGTCCTTGGCCAGCGCGCGACCCGCTTCCCAGCGGTTGAAGGGATCCGTGTCATGCGCCAGCAGGAAGGCCCGCTCCTCGGCGCTGGTGGCCTTCTCCAGCACCACGGGCGCCGAAAAGCCGCGCAGCAAGGACGCCACCGGCCGTTCGGTCAGCCCCTCGAAGCGGAAGCTCTGCTCTGCCTGGTTCAGTTCCAGCACCTGCGTCGGCAGCACCTCCGCCCCGTCCTGCCCCAGCAGGCCCGTGGCGATGGGGATGACCTTCGCCCCCCCGGCGCCCGACTGACGGAAGGTCAGGGTGAAGGTGCTGCCGTCCCACGCCTCCTCGGCCAGCACATGCGGGGTGCCGGCCTCGGTGTACCAGCGCTTGAACTGCGACAGGTCGCGGCCCGTGGCGTCCTGGAACACCGTCAGCCAATCCTCGATCGTGCAGGCCTGCCCGTTATGGCGGTCGAAATACAGGTTCAGTGCCTTCGCATACCCCTCATCCCCCACCAGGCGCTTCAGCATCCCGATGACCTCGGCGCCCTTTTCATAGACGGTCGCGGTGTAGAAGTTGTTGATCTCCTCATACGCGTCGGGCCGCACGGGATGGGCCAGCGGGCCGGCATCCTCGCGGAACTGGCGCGCGCGCAGGGTCAGCACATCCTCGATCCGCTTCACGGGGGCGGAGCGCATGTCCGCGCTGAACTGCTGGTCGCGGAAGACGGTCAGCCCTTCCTTCAGGCACAGCTGGAACCAGTCGCGGCAGGTGATCCGGTTGCCGGTCCAGTTGTGGAAATACTCATGCGCGATGATCGCCTCGATCCGTGCAAAGTCCTCGTCCGTGGCAGTTTCCGGCAGGGCCAGCACGTATTTGGAGTTGAAGATGTTCAGCCCCTTGTTCTCCATCGCGCCCATGTTGAAATCATCCACGGCGACGATGTTGAACACCGACAGGTCATAGGGGCGGCCATAGACCTCCTCGTCCCACTTCATGGATCGGATCAGGCTGTCCATCGCATAGGCACAGCGCCCTTCATCCCCCGGCCGCACCCAGATGTTAAGCGCCACGTCGTCGCCGTTCATCGTGGTGAACCGGTCGGAATGCGCCACCAGATCGCCCGCCACCAGCGCGAACAGATAAGCGGGCTTAGGCCACGGATCGTCCCACTCGGCCCAACCCTCCCCCTGCGCCACGAGGTTGCCGTTCGACAGCAGCACCGGCAGATCCCCTTCGACGCGCACGCGGAACGGGGCCATCACGTCCGGACGGTCCGGATAGAAGGTGATCTTGCGGAAACCCTCCGCCTCGCACTGGGTGCAATACATGCCGTTAGACATGTACAGCCCTTCCAGCGCCGTGTTGGTTGTCGGGGCGATCTCCACCTCCGTCTCCAGAACGAAGGGGCGGTCGGGAACGGTCAGGGTCAGTCCCGTCGCATCCGGCACGGCCTCCACCGGCGCGCCGTCGATCGCGCAAGCGATCAGACGCAGCTGTTCCCCGTCCAGACGCAGCAAAGTGCCGCCTTTGCCGAAATGGAACACAGCAAGAACACGCGTGGCCTCGGGCGACAGGCGGAAGGTCAGCGCCACGCGTTCCAGCGGGTGGGAGAACGGGGTGTAGTCGGCAAGACGAACGGTCATTGAAATCTTTCCTTCAGGCGTCCACATCCAGTGCCAGCGCGTGAATGCGCGACACGATATCCCCCAGCGCCGCATGCACGGCCCGGTGACGGGCGATCCGCGACTGGCCTGCGAAGGCGGCCGCCCGGATCGTCACGTTGAAATGGCTTTCCTCACCCTCGCGGAAGCCCGAATGGCCGCGATGGCTTTCGCTGTCATCGGTGACGACCAGCGTGGTGGGGTGAAAAGCGTCCTGAAGACAGGCGCGTATCTGCTCGGCGATGGTCATTGTGATGGGTGCCCTCTTCTCCTCGGCGCTCAAATGTCTAAACTCACGCCTCCGACTCGGAAAGGCCCTGACGATGACCAAATCCCCCTTCGACTTTGACATGCGCGTGTCTACGGACAAGAAACGCCGTAAGACAGGCCGGCGTGGCATGTCGGGGGCGCAGGAGACGTCGACACGGACCTGCCAGGCACCCGGCTGTTCCGAGGCGGGGCTGTACCGCGCGCCGCTGTCCCCGGATCATCTGGACCAGTACGTGTGGTTCTGCAAGGAACACGTCCGCGAATACAACCTGAAATGGAACTTCTTCCAGGGCAAGACGGAGGATGATTTCTCGGCCTTTCTGGAGCAGGACCGGCAGTGGGGGCCGACCAAACGCCCGGACGAAGGGCATGTCTGGTCGCGTCTGGGCGTGAACGACCCGCTTCAGATCCTTGGGGAAAAGGCGACCCAGAACCCCGGCAAGGCGACGGCCACCCGCAAGCTGCCGCCGACCGAGCGCAAGGCGTTGGAGATCCTGGACGCCCGCGACACCTGGAGCCGGATCGAGATCCGCAAGCAGTACAAGAGCCTCGTGAAGGATCTTCACCCCGACATGAACGGCGGAAACCGCGCGGACGAGGAGCGGCTGCAGGAAGTCGTCTGGGCCTGGGACCAGATCAAGGACAGCCGCCACTTCCGCGAATGATCACTGCGGCGGCTGTCCGTTCGACGCCATCACGCCGCCGTCGACGGGCAGGTTCACCCCGGTGATCAGCCGCGCGTCGTCCGAAGCCAGGAACGCCATGGCCGCCGCGACACCGGCGGGATCGGCCGGCGCTTCCAAGGGCTGGCGTTCGCGGAACTTGGCCATCAGCGCCTCGTTCTCCAGCATGTCCTTGGTCATGTCGGACTTGGTCAGCGCCGGGTTGACGGCGTTCACCCGCACGCCCAGCTTCGCCCCGTCCAGCGCCAATGCGCGCACGAGGTTCGTCACCCCGCCCTTGGACGCGTTGTAGGCGAACATCCCCCAGTCGCCGCCCAGGCCCGAAACGGAGGAGGTCATGACGACGTTCCCCTTCTTCGCCTTCAACTGGTCCCACAGAAACTTCGTCACCATGAAATAGCCGGTCAGGTTCGTCTGGATCTGCGTGTTCCAGTCCTCGACGCTCACCTCCTCGATCGTGCCACCCACGGCGATGCCGGCGTTGTTGACCAGCACATCCGCCCCGCCCAGACCTTGGACCTTCGCGGCCACCGCCTTCGCGCCGTCTTCCGTCGACAGGTCGGCCGTCATCCACTGCGTGCGGTCCGCAGGCAGGCTGCCGGCCACCTTGGCCAGTTTCTCCTCGCTCCGCGCCACCAGCAGGACCGTGGCCCCTTCGGACGAAAAGCGCCGGGCGGCCGCCTCCCCGATGCCCGAGCCTGCTCCGGTCACGACCACGATCTTGTTGTCAAAGCGCATTGGAAACTCCTTCAATGGTATCGTGAAGGAAACGGAAGGCGCTTTCCGGGGTTCCGCCCTTGCACCACGTTTGTGAATGTTACATCAAACGGGGACCCATCAGGAGAGAAGACGTCATGCTGGACCTGCCCGCAAAACCCACCGAGGAAATCTCTGTCCGCGAGGTTTTCGGCATCGACACCGACATGAAGGTGAAGGGCTTCGCCGAGCGCACGGACCGCGTGCCCGAGGAAGATCCCACCTACAAGTTCGATCCGGACACCACGCTCGCCATCCTTGCGGGCTTTGCCTACAACCGCCGCGTGATGATCCAGGGCTATCACGGCACGGGGAAATCCACACATATCGAACAGGTCGCCAGCCGCCTGAACTGGCCCTCGGTGCGCGTGAACCTTGACAGCCACGTGTCCCGCATCGACCTGATCGGCAAGGACGCGATCAAGCTGATCGACGGCAAGCAGGTCACGGCCTTCCAGGAAGGCATCCTGCCCTGGGCCCTGCGCAACCCCTGCGCCATCGTCTTCGACGAATACGACGCGGGTCGCGCGGACGTGATGTTCGTGATCCAGCGCGTGCTGGAAGCCAACGGCAAGCTGACGCTTCTGGACCAGAACGAGATCATCACCCCCCACCCGTCCTTCCGCCTGTTCGCGACAGCCAACACCGTGGGCCTGGGCGACACGACGGGCCTTTATCACGGCACCCAGCAGATCAACCAGGGCCAGATGGACCGGTGGAGCCTTGTGGCCACGCTGAACTATCTGCGTCACGACGCCGAGGTGAACATCGTCCTGTCGAAGGCCCCGCATTACAACACCGAAAAGGGCCGGAAAGAGATCGGTCAGATGGTGACGCTGGCCGACATGACGCGGACCGCCTTCATGAACGGGGACCTGTCCACCGTCATGTCGCCGCGCACGGTGATCGCCTGGGCCCAGAACGCCGAGATCTTCCGCAACATCGGCTACGCCTTCCGCCTGACCTTCCTGAACAAGTGCGACGAACTGGAACGCCAGACCGTGGCCGAGTTCTACCAGCGCTGCTTCGGCGAGGAGCTGCCCGAAAGCGCCGCCTCGACCGCAATGAAGTGAGGCGCCCGCCCCCGGAGGCATCATGAGCAAACTGCCCGACAACCCCGCCGATCCGTTCAAGAAGGCCTTGGCCGAAGCGACGAAGACCATGGCCCGCGACCGGGAGCTGACCGTCAGCTACTCGGTCGATCCGCCCGGCCTGACGCGCGAAGGGATGCGCCTGCCGCAGGTCACCCGGCGCATGACGCGGGACGAGGTGTTGCTGGCCCGCGGCACGGCGGACGCCTTCGCCCTGCGCCACCGCTATCACGACGAAGGGACCGCCGCCCGCTATGCCCCCACGGGGCAGATGGCGCGCGACATCCTGGAGGCGATGGAAACGGCCCGCTGCGAGGCGATGGGCGCGCGCGACATGCCGGGCACCGCGACCAACATCGACGCCAAGATCGCGCATGAGGCCGACCGCAAGGGCTATGGCCAGATCAAGAAGGCCGTGGACGCGCCGCTGGCCGTCGCCGCCGGTTATCTGGTGCGCCATCTGGCGACCGGGCGCGATCTGCCGCCTTCGGCCGCCAACGTCATGGACCTGTGGCGCGACCGGATCGACATGGGCGATCTGAACGGAACGCTGGACGACCAAGCGGCCTTCGCCCGCATGGCGCGCAAGATGATCGCCGACATGGGCTATGCCGACCAGTTGGGCGAAGACCCCGACATGGACGACCCGTCCGACGATTCCTCGGACGAGTCGGAGCAGGACGATCAGGAGCCCGATTCCTCGGCCGATCAGGATGGCGCGGACGACCAGCCCGACGACGCCACCCCCGAACGCAGCCAGGAAGAGCAGCAGGACGCCAGCCAGGCCCAGGTCGCGAGCGAGGAAAGCGACGAGCAGCAGGAAGGCGAGGAAGCCGAAATGCCGGAAGGCGAGGCGCCGAACGAGCCCCCGCCCCCCGCCGTGCATTCCGACGCCGACCCGAACTACGCCGCCTTCACCACCCGCTTCGACGAGGAGATCCACGCCGAGGATCTGGCCGATCCGGTCGAGCTGGAACGCCTGCGCGCCTATCTGGACCAGCAGCTGGAGCCGCTGAAAGGCGCCGTCAGCCGTCTGGCCAACAAGCTGCAACGCCGTCTTCAGGCCCAGCAAAGCCGCTCGTGGGAGTTCGATCTGGAGGAAGGCATCCTTGATGCCGGCCGTCTGGCGCGCGTGATCGCGAACCCGACGACCCCCCTGTCCTTCAAGGTGGAGCATGACACGGAGTTCCGCGACACCTGCGTGACGCTGCTGCTGGACAATTCGGGGTCGATGCGCGGGCGTCCCATCTCCATCGCGGCGATCTGCGCGGACGTTCTGGCCCGCACGCTGGAACGCTGCCAGGTGAAGGTGGAGATTCTCGGCTTCACCACGCGCGCCTGGAAGGGCGGCCAATCGCGCGAAGCGTGGCTGGCCGACGGGCGCAAGCCCCAGCCCGGCCGCCTGAACGACCTGCGTCACATCATCTACAAGGGCGGCGACACGCCGTGGCGGCGCGCGCGCCCGAACCTTGGCCTGATGATGAAGGAAGGCCTGCTGAAGGAAAACATCGACGGCGAGGCGCTGGAATGGGCGCACCGCCGACTGACAGCGCGGCCCGAGGCGAGGAAGATCCTGATGGTCATCTCGGACGGGGCGCCAGTGGATGACAGCACCCTGTCGGTGAACCCCGCAAACTATCTGGAAAAGCACCTTCGCGACGTGATCGCGATGGTCGAACGCCGCAAAGCCTGCGAGCTGATCGCCATCGGTATCGGCCATGACGTGACCCGCTATTATCAGCGCGCGGTGACGATCACCGATGTCGAACAGTTGGCGGGGGCCATGACCGAACAATTGGCCTCGCTGTTCGACAGCGATCCGCGAAAACGCGCCCGTGTTCTGGGTATGAAGAAAGTCGGCTGATGTTCCAGACGTTCACCTCCACCGCCCGCCCGGAACAGGGGCCGCCGCGTCTGGCCGTCCTGCGCCAGCAGATGCGCAACGAAGGGCTGGCGGGCTTCCTCGTGCCCCGCGCCGACGTGCATCAGGGCGAATACGTGGCCCCGCGAGACGACCGTCTGGCCTGGCTGACCGGCTTCACGGGCTCGGCGGGCTTCTGCATCGTGCTGGCGGATCAGGCGGGCGTCTTCATCGACGGCCGGTATCGCACGCAGGTGAAGGCGCAGGTGGCGCTGGACCATTTCACGCCCGTCCCCTGGCCCGACGTCCAGCCTGGCCCGTGGATCATGGAACGCACGCATGGAGAGGTCGGCTTCGACCCCTGGCTGCACACGCAAGACGAAATCTCTAAGCTGCGGGAGGCGGGGGTGACCCTGCGTCCGGTGGAAAATTTGGTGGACCGCATCTGGTCGGACCAGCCCGCCCCGCCGCAAGGTTTGGCCTTCGTGCATCCCGATGCGCTGGCGGGCCGCACCTCGGAACAGAAGCGGCAGCATCTGGCGGCGGAACTGAAAGGCAAGGCCGCCATCCTGACCCTGCCCGACAGCATCTGCTGGCTTCTGAACATCCGGGGCGCCGACGTTCCGCGCAACCCGATCCTGCACGCCTTCGCGATCCTGCACGATGACGCGCGGGTGGACCTGTTCACCGATCCCGCCAAGGTGCCGGACGAGGTTCTGGACCACCTCGGCCCACAGGTCACCCTGCATCCGCCCACCGCCTTCACCGCCGCCCTTCGCGCGTTGAAGGGCCCCGTGCAGCTGGACGCTGCCACCGCCCCTCTTGCCCTGCGCCTGACGTTGGAAGAGGAAGGGATCAATATCCTTGGCCTCGACGATCCGTGCCGCCTTCCCAAGGCCTGCAAGACCGAGGCCGAGATCGCCGGCACGCGCGAGGCGCATCTGCGCGACGGGGCCGCAGTCATCGAGTTCCTGGCTTGGCTGGACCAGGAGGCACCCAAGGGCCACCTGACCGAGATCGCGGTGGTGACGGCGCTGGAAAGCCATCGCCGGGCGACCAACGCGCTGCACGACATCAGCTTCGACACGATCTGCGGGGCCGGCCCGAACGGTGCCATGATGCACTACCGCGTGACCGAGGACACGGACCGCCCCGTCCAAAGGGACGAGCTGCTTCTGGTCGATTCCGGCGCGCAATACGCCGACGGGACCACCGACATCACCCGCACCATGGCCGTGGGCGATCCGGGGGACGAGGCGCGTGACGCCTACACCCGCGTTCTTCAGGGGCTGATCAACCTGTCGCGCGTGCGGTGGCCGAAGGGGCTCGCCGGCCGCGATCTGGACCCGATCGCGCGGTTCCACCTGTGGCTGGACGGGCGCGACTTCAACCACGGCACCGGGCACGGCGTCGGCGCCTTCCTGTCCGTGCACGAAGGGCCGCAGCGGATCAGCCGCATTTCCGAGGTGCCGCTGGAAAAGGGTATGATCCTGTCGAACGAGCCCGGCTATTACCGCGAAGGGGCCTTCGGCATCCGGCTGGAAAACCTGATCGTGGTGGAACAGGCTCCACAGGGCGCGGACGATCGCGAACAGCTGCGGTTCGAGACGCTGACCTTCGTGCCCTTCGACCGCAGCCTGATACTGGCCGATCGCCTGTCCCCCGACGAACGGGCGTGGCTGGACGGCTATCACGCACAGGTTCTGGAACGGGTCGGCCCGCGCCTGTCGGAGACGGCAAGGGCGTGGCTGGGGGTGGCCGCCGCCCCGCTTTAAGGGGTGACAGCGTTAACATCCAATGTATGATGCCCCCATCGCAACAAATGGAGGTGCCCATGGCGTCTGATATCCGTATCCGCAAGGTTCCGGGCCGCTGGGTCGTCCGCAGCGATGGGGCGGTTCTGGCCGAAACCTCCGACGCGCTGGAACTGGAGGAAGACACCCTTCCCCCCGTCATCTTCTTCCCGCGCGAGGATGTGGCCATGGCCTTTCTGGACGCCGAAGGCAGCGAGGCTCGCGATCTGGGCCTGACCATGCGCTTTGCGCTGGTCGACGCCTCCGCCACCACCTCCGACGTGGCGTGGAGCGTGGAAACCCCGCGCGCCGAGGCGACACGCCTTGCCGGGCACATCGCCTTCGACATGCGCAAGGTGACGGTGGAGCGGCTTTAAGCCGCCGCCGCCACCTCGCGGATGCGCGTGACCATCGCGCGCACCCCATTGGACCGCTGCGCCGAAAGGTGGCGGTCCAGCCCCAGCCGCGCCAGCTCGGCGGCGGCGTCGATCTTCCCGATCTCCTCCACCGGAACGCCGGCGTAAAGCGCGTGCAGCACAGCGATCAGACCACGCACGATCAACGCGTCGCTGTCGCCTTCGAAGTCGAAGCGCGCGTTGTCGATCCGCGGGTGCAGCCAGACCTGGCTGGCGCAGCCTTCCACCTTGGTCGCCGGGGCCTTCAGCGCGTCCGGCATCGGCGGCATGGCCTTGCCCAGTTCGATCACGTGGCGATACCGCTCTTCCCAGTCGTCCAGAAACTCGAACGTGGCGGCGATGTCCTCGAAAGCCTGCGTGGCCATGATGCTCTCCTGTTGTCCGAGAGAGAGGTATGCGAGCCATGGCCCAAGGTCCAGTGCGGCTTCCCAAGGCGTGTGCGATGGGCTAGCAACAGGGCCATGAAAAAGGAGAGTGCACCGATGACCCGCCCGTTGCTTGCCGCCCTGATCCTGACGACCGTTCTTTCGGCCTGCGGGGGCCTGAACCCGGGACGATGGCTGAACTCCGGCGGGAACAGCCCGGCACCGCAGGGCATGCCCGCGGAAACGGCGAAGGTTGCGGAAGACACCCGTCCGCTGATCCAGCAGGTGACCAGTGTCGACGTGGACCGCACGCCCGACGGCGCGATCATCCGGGCGGCCGGTCAGGCCCCGACGCTGGGCTGGTACGGTCCGGGCCTCGTGGCGCAGCCCGTGACGGGTGGCACCCTGACGCTGGACTTCCGCGTGACCGAACCCGAAGGCGATCAACCCGCCGGCACCCCGGCCACCCGCACCATCCTTGCCGCCACCGCCGTCACGAACGAAACACTGGCCGGCGTGAACCGGATCGTGGTGCGCGGGGCGACGAACGCCCTCGCCAGCCGTTAAAGAGTCACGACGCGGACGTTGTTGCCCTTGGCGGAAAGGGCGATCTCGCCCCGGCACAGGCGCAGCGCGTCATTGCCGAACGCTTCCATCCGCCAGCCCTTCAGGGGGGCCAGATCCCGGTCCCCCGCCGCCAGCGCGTCCAGATCCGAGGAGGAGGCGATCAGCTTCGCCGCCACGCCCAGATCCTCGGACTTGGCCTTCAGCAGGACGCGCAGCAGGTCGGCCAGCGCGGGGTTGACCTGCACCTGATCCTTGACGGGATCGGGCTTCGGCATCTTGTCGGGCGTCATCTCCTGCCCGGCCTTCACGGCGGCAAGGATGCCGTCGGCGATGTCCCCGCGCCGCGCTTCGCGCAGCAACAGGCGCGACCGGCCCAGATCGTCCACCGTCACGGGCTTGGTCGAAGCCAGCTCCAGCAGCGCATCGTCCTTCATCACGCGGGACCGCGGCACGTTGTGGCCCTGCGCGTAGATCTCGCGAAAGCGCGCCAGTTCCTTGACGATGGCCAGAAAGCGGCCGGAATTGGTGCGCGTCTTGATGCGCAGCCAGGCATCCTCGGGGTGGACGGTGTAGGTGGCGGGATCCGTCAGGATGGCCAGCTCCTCGGTCACCCAATGCTCCCGCCCCGACTTGCGGATCTGGGCGGACAGGTTTTCATAGATCACGCGCAGATGCGTCACGTCGGCCAGCGCGTATTCCTTCTGCGCCTCGGACAAGGGACGCCGGGACCAGTCGGTGAAACGCGACGTCTTGTCGAGGTTTTCACGGGCGATCTTGCGGACCAGCGTTTCATACCCGACCTGTTCGCCGAACCCGCAGACCATGGCGGCGATCTGCGTGTCGAACAGCGGCTTGGGGAAGACGCCGCCTTCCACGAAGAAGATTTCCAGATCCTGACGCGCCGCGTGGAAGACCTTGACCGTCTTTTCCCAGCGGAACAGGTCATACAGCGGCGCAAGGTCCATCTCCCCCTCGATCGGGTCGATCAGGACGGCCTCCCCCGAAGGCAGCGCCATCTGGATCAGGCACAGCTTGGACCAGTAGGTGCGCTCGCGCAGGAATTCCGTGTCGAGCGTGACATAAGCCTCGGCCTTGGCGCGCTGGCAGATGTCCTCAAGCTCGGGGGTGGTGGTGATGGTCCGCATTTCTGCCCTCTTGCCGCCGGTTTGTCCGACCTTTCCGTCCTAACCGAGATCGGGAACGGGGAAAAGCGCCCTAACGCGCGGCAAAGGCCCGAAGACAATCGGGGTAAAGGCGATGCTCTTCCACCAGGACGCGGGCGGCAAGATCCGCCGCCGTGTCCTGCGGCAGGACGGGCACGCGCGACTGGCCAAGGATCGGGCCGTTGTCCAGCACGGCCGTCACCTCGTGCACGGTGCAACCGGCCTCGGCGTCGCCCGCGTCGATGGCGCGCTGGTGGGTGTGCAGGCCGGGATACTTCGGCAGCAGGGACGGATGGATGTTCAGCATCCGCCCTTCGAACCGCTGCACGAAACCGGGCGTCAGCACGCGCATGAAGCCGGCGAGGCAGACGATGTCGGGCGCGGCCGCAAGGATCGGCTCCAGCAGCGCGGCCTCGAAGGCCGCACGGTCGCCCTTGAAGGGGCGGTGATCGACGGCCGCCGTCGCGATCTCCATTTCGGCGGCCTTGGCAAGGCCGCTGGCCTGCGGATCGTTGGACGCGACCAGCACGCAGCGCGCGGGATGATCGCCCGTCATGCTGCGGGCCAGCGCCACCATGTTGGATCCGCCGCCCGAAATCAGGATCGCGACGCGCTTCACAGCAGGGTGCCGGTGTAGGAGACGCCCTCGCCCTCCGTGACATGGCCAAGGCGGGTGACGGTTTCGCCCTGCCCGGCCAGCAACGCTTCGAGCGCGTCGGCGCGGTCGGCCGACACGGCCAGGATCATGCCGATGCCGCAGTTGAAGGTCTTCAGCAGTTCGGGCTGCTGAATGCCCGATACCTCGGCCAGCCAGCGGAACACGGGCGGCAGGGTCCAAGCGTTCAGGTCGATGGTGGCGCCCAGCCCTTCAGGCAGCACGCGCGGCAGGTTTTCGGTCAGGCCGCCGCCAGTGATGTGGGCCAGCGCGTGCACCCCGCCATCCCGTATCGCCGCCAGCGAGGGTTTCACATAAAGGCGCGTCGGCGTCAGCAGCGCGTCACCCAAGGCACCGTCCGCAAAGGGCGCCGGGGCGTCCCAGCCAAGGCCCGACATCTCCACCACCTTGCGAACGAACGAATAGCCGTTCGAATGCACCCCGTCCGAGGAAAGGCCCAGCAGAACGTCACCCGCCACGACGCCCTCCGGCAGCGCGGTCCCACGCTCCATCGCGCCGACGGCAAAGCCCGCCAGATCGAAGTCGCCCTTGTGATACATGCCGGGCATCTCGGCCGTCTCGCCGCCGATCAGCGCGCAGCCCGAGGCTTTGCAGCCCGCCGCGATGCCTTCCACGATGGCCGTCGCCTGATCCACGTCCAGCTTGCCGGTCGCGAAATAATCCAGGAAGAACAGCGGCTCCGCCCCTTGGCAGACAAGGTCGTTCACGCACATGGCGACAAGGTCAATGCCGATCGTGTCCACGCGTCCGGTGTCGATGGCGATGCGCAGCTTTGTACCCACACCGTCCGTTGCCGCGACAAGGATCGGGTCCGAATAGCCGGCCGCCTTCAGGTCGAACAGCGCCCCGAACCCGCCCAGACCGGAGACCGTTCCGCTGCGCGCGGTCCGCTTGGCCGCCGGCTTGATACGCTCCACCAAGGCGTTGCCCGCGTCGATGTCCACGCCCGCTTCGGCATAGGTCAGTCCGTTCTTGCTTGTCATGCCAGCCCCCAGGATCCTTTCGCCCGCGTTTAGACGATCCCCGCCCCGCACGCAACGCGGCTTGACCCTGCAGTCGCTTCGACGTAGGCACATTCTGCCGGGCCTGTAGCTCAATGGTCAGAGCAGGGCGCTCATAACGCCTTGGTTGGGGGTTCGAGTCCCTCCGGGCCTACCATCCGGCCGCCGCATTCCCCTGACTTGCTATGCTGCGTCTCCGCCGCAAGACGCTGCTGTCGGCCCACCCCTTCAATCGTGATCATGCGGCGTATTGACGCTCCCCCTCGGGTCGGCGTCTAACCTCTTTCGCGGGTTTCAAAATCCCGCCTTGCGATCTGGGTTGGAGCGGAGGCCACCCGATCAGGATCCCATACCCCGCAGGCAGATCCTCGAGAGGGACGATGACTCACACGGACTGGCAACTGCTTCTGATCGCGCTGGGCGGCGTGATCTTTCTTGTGGCGCTGATCGTGTCGCGGCTGAAGCTGCATCCCCTGCTGGCACTCCTCGTGACCTCGGTCGTGGTGGGGTTGCTGACCGGCATGTCGCAGGAACAGCTGATCAAGTCGATCACGTCGGGCGCCGGCGGCACGCTGGGCGCGGTCGGCCTTGTGGTGGCGCTGGGGGCCATGCTGGGCAAGATCCTGGCCGACAGCGGCGTGACCGAGGGCATTTCGGACACCATCCTCCGCCGCACCTCCACCCGGATGCTGCCATGGGCCATGGCGGGGGCCGCCTTCGTGATCGGCATCCCGATGTTCTTCGAGGTGGGGCTGGTGGTCCTGCTTCCGCTGATCTTCAGCGTCGCCCGCAAGCTTCAGACGTCCTCCAGCCTGCGCGGGTCGGCCTATGTCTATGTGGGCGTGCCGGTCATCGCGGCGCTGGCGGCGATGCATGGCATGGTGCCGCCGCATCCGGGCCCACTGACGGCCATCGCCTCGCTGAACACCAGCATCGGCGCGACGATGCTTTACGGCTTCATCGCCGCGGTGCCCGCGATCGTGCTGGCCGGCCCGATCTATGGCCGGATCATCACGCCGCGCCTGAAGGTGCAGCCGGAACAGGCGTTGATCGACCAGTTCTCGACCCCCGGTACCGATCCCGGCCAGCGTCCGGGCCTGGGGCTCAGCCTGCTGATGGCCCTCCTGCCTGCCTTCCTGATGCTGTTCCACGCCCTGGCCGAACTGTTCCTGCCCGAAGGCTCGAGCCTTCTTCAGATCACCAGCTTCGTCGGCGCGCCCGCCATCGCCATGCTGATCGGCGTGCTGGTGGCCGCCGGCGTGCTGGTCTACGCCCGCCACGGCGACCCGGACACGCTGCGCAATTCGCTGTCGGCCAGCGTGAAGCCCGTGGCCAACGTGCTGCTGATCATCGGTGGCGGCGGCGCGTTCCAGCATGTGCTGACCGACGCGAAGGTGGGAGACGCCATCGTGCATCTCAGCCAGCAGTTCTCGCTTTCGCCGCTGATCCTCGGCTGGTTCATCTCCATGCTGTTGTCCGTGTCCACGGGGTCGGCCACCGTCGGCATCGTTGGGGCGGCGGGCCTGCTGGCGCCGCTGGTTGGCGCCGAGACGCTGAACGCGCCCCTTCTGGCGCTGTCGATCGGCAGCGGATCGCTGTTCTTCAACTATGCCAACCACGCAGGCTTCTGGCTGGTGAAGGAATCCTTCGGGATGACCATGGGCGAGGCGACGGCCACCATCTCCATCATCCAGTCCATCGTGGCGGTCGTGGGGCTGGCGATGGTGCTGCTGATGAACCTGCTTCCCCCGCTGGTGTGATCCCACGGACCCGCCCCCGGCCCCGCCGCGTTGGGGCCGGACAGGAGGATGTCATGGCAAAAGAACACACCCCGAGGGGTCGCGCCCAGGACCGCCGCAACGTCGCGGGCGGACAGGATCACGAAGTCCGCTACGAGGCTGAAAAGAAGGGCGTCTCCAAGCAGGACGTCAAGGACGCGGTCAAGGCGGTCGGCAACAGCCGCGCAAAGGTCGAAGATCGTCTGGCCGACGAGAAGTGAGGCAGCCTTGGGCGTTTGGCGGATACCCTATTTCGGCGGGCGGTAGGTGATCAGCAGCGCCCAGACCGCCCATCCGCCGACCGCAAGGAAGAGAACGCCCCAGGTGACGGACCCGTTCGCGAATTCGACGCCGGCCCATCCCACGGCCACACCAATGATCAGAAGGCGCACCCAAAGGGGACGCAGGGCCGGGTGATCTGGGTCGAAGAACTTCCGCATGACGGAAGACTACACATGCCCGCCGGCGCTGTCGAGGGAACCTCCCGCACTTGCCCTGCCGCAACGCACCCTTCCCTCAGGCCGAAATGAACTCCCGCACGAAAGCGGTGGCCGGTGCGGCGCGGATGTCCTGCGGGCGGCCGATCTGTTCGATCCGGCCCATGGACATCACGACCACCAGATCGGCCAGTTCCATCGCCTCGTCCTGATCGTGGGTGACGAAAACGGTGGTCAGGCCGGTGGTGTCGTGAATCTCGCGCAGGCCCTGCCGCAGCTCTTTCCGGACGCGGGCGTCCAGCGCGCCGAAGGGTTCGTCCAAGAGCAGCATCCGCGGTTCGATTGCCAGCGCACGGGCCAGCGCCACCCGCTGACGCTGCCCTCCCGAAAGCTGGCTGGGATAGCGCTTGCCGATGTCTGGAAGCTGGATCAGCTCCAGCAGTTTCGTCACCCGGCGGGTGATCTCGGCCTCCTCGGGGCGGGACCGGCGGGGGCGTGCGCGCAGGCCGTAGGCGATGTTCTCGAACACGGTCATGTGGCGGAACAGGGCATAGGACTGGAACACGAAGCCCGCCCGCCGTTCCTGCACCGTCAGGCCGGTCGCGTCCACGCCGTCGAACAGCACCCGTCCCGAGGTCGGGAATTCCAGCCCGCCCAGAATGCGCAGAAGTGTCGTCTTGCCGGACCCCGACGGCCCCAGCAGCGCCACCAGCGCGCCGGAAGGCAGGTTCAACGCCAAGGGATGCAGGGCGGTGGTTCCACCGAAGGTCTTGGCGATCTCGTCGATCTGGATGTGCATGAGGAACCTCAATGGCGGCGGGTGGCGGCAAGCTGGTCGGCATAGCGCCATTCCAGCAGGGACTTGATGACAAGGGTGACCAGCGCCAGCAGGGCCAGAAGGGCGGCCATGCTGAAGGCGGCGACGGATAGGTATTCGTTGTACATCATCTCGATCGTGATCGGCATCGTGGCCGTTTCGCCCCGGATCTTGCCCGACACGACGGCGACAGCGCCGAATTCCCCCATGGCGCGGGCGTTGCACAACAGCACGCCATACAGCAGCGCCCAGCGGATGTTCGGCAGCGTCACCGTCCGTAACACCCGCCAGCCGGAGGCGCCAAGCGTCAGCGCGGCCTCTTCCTCGGCCCGGCCCTGCTCGATCATCACGGGGATCAGCTCCCGCGCGACAAAGGGGAAGGTCACGAAGATCGTGGCCAGGATGATGCCCGGCAAGGCGAAGACGATGGGATAGCCGTTCCCGATCAGCCATGTTCCCAGCAGGGAATGGCTGCCGAACAGCAGCACGAAGCACAGCCCCGCCACCACCGGAGAGACGGAGAACGGCAGGTCGATCAGCGTGATCAGCACCGTTTTGCCCGGAAAATCGAACTTCGTGATGGTCCAGGCGGCGGCGATGCCGAAGATGGCGTTCACCGGAACGGAGATGGCGGCCACGATCAGCGTCAGCCGGATCGCGTCCCAGGCGTCCGGCTGCGTCAGCGAGGCGACGGCCGCCCTTGCCCCTTCGGACAGCGCCTGCGCGAAGACCGCGACCAGCGGCGCCGCCACAAGAAGGGCCAGACCGCCCACGGCCAGCAGGATCAGAAGGATTCGCGCGATCCGCGGTTCTTCCGTTGCGGCGCGGGGAACAGGGATATCAGACAAGACCGATCCTCCGACGGCTCCAGACCTGAACCGCGTTGATGATGAACAGCATGGAGAAGGAGATGGCGAGCATCGCAAGGCCGATGGCGGCAGCCCCTTCGATGTCGAACTCCTCCAGCCGGATGACGATCAGAAGGGGCGCGATCTCGGTCTTCAGGGGGATGTTGCCCGCGATGAAGATGACCGATCCGTATTCCCCCACCGCGCGGGCCAAGGCCAGCGCAAAGCCCGTCAGCGCGGCCGGCAGCAGCGTCGGCAGCACCACGCGGTGCAGCGTCCTCCACCGGCTGGCCCCCAGACTTGCCGAGGCTTCCTCGACCTCGCGGTCCAGCTCCTCCACCACCGGCTGGACAGTGCGGGTGACAAAGGGCAGGCCCACGAACACCAGCGCCACGAAGATGCCCCACTGGGTGTAGGCGATCTTCCACGGCAGGATGGAGCCCAGGGCCCCGTTCGGCGCGTAAAGCGCCGTCAGCGCGATGCCGGCCACGGCCGTGGGCAACGCGAAGGGCAGATCCACCGCCGCATCGACCAGCTTGCGCCCCGGAAAGCGATAGCGGACCAGCACCCAGGCCAGAAGCACCCCGAAGACAAGGTTGAACAGCGCCGCGAACAGTGCCAGCCGGAACGACAGATAAAGCGCGCCCGCAACGCGGGAGGAGCTGACCTGCGCCCACCAGTCAAGGCTGGCGCCCTGAAGGATCAGCGCGGCGATGGGGATGAGGACCACCAGCGACAGCATCGCCACCGTGATCCCCATCGCCAGCCCGAACCCCGGCATGGGGGAAGACCGGGCGATCCGCATCATTTCGCCGTGTAGATCTGGTCGAACACGCCGCCATCGGCGAACTGTTCGGCCTGGACCTTTTCCCAGCCACCCAGATCGGCGATGTTCACCAGATCCAGCTTCGGCAGGCGTGCCACGTCTTCCGGGTCCGCCTTGGAGGTGTCCCACGCGCGGTAGTAGTGCTTGAACGCGATGGCCTGCGCCTCGGGCGTGTAGAGCCATTCAAGATAGCCCTGCGCCAACGCGCGCTGGTCGTCCGTCTTGATGTTGCCGTCCACCACGGCGACCGGCGGTTCGGCCAGGATCGACACCGACGGCACCACGATTTCGAAATCGTCGCCGATCTCGTTCAGGGCCAGATAGGCCTCGTTCTCCCACGCCAGCAGAACGTCCCCCATGCCCCGCTGGGCGAAGGTGGTCGTGGCGCCGCGCGCGCCGCTGTCCAGCACCGGCACATGCTTGAACAGGTCGGTGATATAGGCCTTCGGGTCCTGCCCGGCCTTTTCCGCCCAGGCCCAGGCGGCCATGTAGTTCCAGCGCGCCCCGCCCGAGGTCTTGGGGTTCGGCGTGATGACCTCCACCCCGTCCTTGATCAGGTCGGGCCAGTCCTGGATGCCCTTCGGGTTGCCCTTGCGCACCAGGAACACGATGGTGGAGGTGTAGGGAGACGCGTTGTGCGGCAGTTTCGTCTGCCAGTCCGCCGGGATCCGGCCGGTTTGCGCGATGCGGTCGATGTCGGGCGCCAGCGCCAGCGTCACCACCTGCGCGTTCAATCCGTCCACCACCGCGCGCGCCTGGCTGCCCGATCCGCCATGGCTGGTCTGGATCTGCGGCTTGTCGTGCCCCTGCTCCGCCCACCAAGCCGCGAACTGCGCGTTCACGTCGCGATAAAGCTCCCGCGTCGGGTCGTAGCTGACGTTCAGCAGCTGTTCCGCATGCGCGGCATGACCCGCGACCGACAGCGCCATGGCCAGGGCCACCGAGGTGAGACGGGTGGAAAATCGCTGCTTCATGGGTTCATCCTCCGTGTTCCGTTGCCTTAATTACGACAGGACCTGTCGTGTTTTACAACGGAATGGATTCATCGAAACATGAGGCTGGGGGAGAATTCGGTTCTACCGAGAGGAACGAAAAAAGGCCGCCCGAAGGCGGCCCCCTAGACCAGACCGGCGAACCGGGCTCAGCCGTTCGCGGCCGCCGGTGCGGCCTTTTGCGCGTTCAACAGAAGCCGGGCTGTCTTCCCGTTCATGGAGGCCCACAGCTCATGCTCCCCCACGATCGCGGCGACGGTCCGCAGGGCTTCGGTGTCGGAAACGGACTGGGCGCGCGCCGCGATGTCCATCAGCGTTCCCGCCTCGGGCGCAGTGCGCGCGGACTTCAACATGCTGTCCAGCGCGGTCTTCGTGTCGCCGTCGAACCACAGGGCAAGGCCCTGCGCCCAAAGGCCCTTGGCACTGGTCGGCGCGAAGACCTGCTTGACCTTCTTGGGGACATAGCCGTTCAGGCTCTTTTCCAGGAACGGGACCAGTTGCCCCGCCTTGTCCAGCGCCCGCGCCGTGTCCGTTCCCGTCATGAACATCGGGTGCAACTGCGCGGCCGGATAGGCCGGCTGCACCCATTCCGTGACCAAAGCCTGCGCCGTGGCGTCGGCCGGATCGAACAGCACGGTGACGTTGCCCTCGTTCACCTTCCCCTCGGCCAGGTGATCACCGGCGAGTGACCCGTCATGACGCGGCGAGAAGGCGATGATCTGGGACGGGATCGCGCTGCCGTAACGGATGGCGGCAAAGCCACCGATCCCGGCCCCGCAGACGATGACCTTCCGCCCTTCCAGAACCGGCGCCAGCGCAGCCGTGAAGTCTGCAAGCTCCAGCCCTTGATAAGCCGACGCGGAGGACACATGGATCGTCTCATGGCCCCGCGCCACCGCAAGATCCGTCCAGGGACCGGCATCCGATAGCCCGTTTTCGCCGAAGGTGATCAGAACCCTCGTTTTCCGCGACCGTTCGGGGCGATGATGAACGATGCGGTGGTTCGGGCGGGTCAGAAGAACTTCGGAAGACATGGGACGTCCCTATTGTGGATAGGAAAGGCGATAACAGTCTCTGTGGCCGATTCTGTCGAGGGCAAAACTCCGTGACACGGCATCCCTTGGCCGATCCGGGCCATTTCGTGCAAATGCCTCGGGAACGCGCCGCTGGCCGGATCGGTGGCCAACGGCTATAGCTGCGGGATGACACAAGATCTTCCGCCCTGCCCCGAATGCGCCTCGCCCCACACCTATGAACAGGATCCGCTTCTGGTTTGTCCGGAATGCGGGCACGAATGGCAGGCCCTTGCCACGGAAGACGTGGCCGTACGTGACGGGGTCGGCAATGTCCTGCAGAACGGCGACACCGTGACCGTGATCAAGGACCTGAAGGTGAAGGGGTCGTCGCTGACGGTCAAGGTCGGAACGAAGGTGCGCAACATCACCCTTGTCGACGGCGATCACGACATCGACTGCAAGATCCCCGGCATCGGCCAGATGAGCCTGAAGTCGCAGTTCGTGAAGAAGGTCCCCAACTGAACCGGACGCGGATGGGGGAGTGGTGCACCCAGCACGATTCGAACGTGCGGCCTTTGCCTTCGGAGGGCAACGCTCTATCCAGCTGAGCTATGGGTGCCTTGGCGTGTCTGTAGCAGGGGCGCCGCCCGGTGACAAGCGGCCTTCTACCCGAAAAGATCGTGGCAAAGCTCCAGCCCCGACACCAGGGCGTCGATCTCTTCCTCAGTGTTGTACAGACCGAAGCTGGCGCGGCAGGTCGCCCCCACCCCCAGATGCTGCAACAGCGGCAGCGCGCAATGCGTGCCCGCCCGCACCGCGATCCCCCGCTGGTCGAGGATGGTGGACACGTCATGGGCGTGGGCCGCCCCGTCCAGCGTGAAGGAAAAGATCGCACCCTTGGTGTCGGACTGCCCCTGCACGTTCAGCCAGTTCAGGCCGGCCAGCCGGTCCCGCGCCACGTCGCGCAGCCGCCGTTCATGCGCCGCGATGTTGTCCATGCCAAGCGCCATCATGTAGTCCAGCGCCGCGCCGAACCCGATCTGCGACACGATGCCGGGGGTCCCCGCCTCGAACCGCAGCGGCGGGCGGGCATAGGTTACGGTGTCGCGCGTCACGGTGTCGATCATGTCGCCGCCACCCATGAAGGGACGCATCTCCTCCATCCGCTCCTTCCGGATGAAGATCGCGCCGGAGCTGCTGGGCCCGTAAAGCTTGTGACCGGTGATCGCGTAGAAGTCGCAGCCGATGGCCGACACGTCGACGGGCATGTGCACCGCCGCCTGCGACCCGTCCACCAGAACGGGAACGCCCTTGGCCTGTGCACCTTGGCAAATCGCCGCCACGTCCAGCACGGTGCCTGTGACGTTGGACATGTGCGTCACCGCGACCAGCTTCGTGCGCGGCCCGATGGCGTCGACCACGGCCTGCGGATCGATGTCGCCCTTGGCGTCGCACTCGACCCATTTCAGCACCACGCCCTGACGTTCGCGCAGGAAGTGCCAAGGCACGATGTTGGCGTGATGCTCCATGATCGTCAGGACGATCTCGTCCCCCGCCTGAAGCCGCGGCGCGGCCCAGCCATAGGACACGAGGTTGATCCCGTTGGTGGACCCCGCGGTGTGGATGATCTCCTCAGGGTCCTTCACGTTCAGGAAACGCGCCACCGTTCCGCGCACCGCCTCGTACCGTTCGGTCGCCGTGGTCGAAAGCGTGTGCAGGCCGCGGTGAACGTTCGCGTATTCGTAGCTGTAGGCCCGCGTGATTGCGTCGATCACGGCCTGCGGCTTTTGCGCCGAGGCACCGTTGTCGAGGTATACGAGCGGCTTGCCGTTCACCTCGCGCGACAGGATGGGGAAGTCGCGGCGGACCGCCTGAACGTCATACATGGGCGCCTCCGGCAAGGGATGTCAGCCACCCCAGAATGATGAACATCGCGAAGATGAAGCCGAGGATGCCGAACCCGACCACCCGCGCGTTCTTGAACTGGTGCACCTCGGCCAAGAAATGCGCGGCCAGCCACAGCGCAAGGCCGATGGTCGCGATCCCGGCGAAGACGCCCATGAACGGCAGGGCCAATTCAACGACCAGAAGAGCCGCCTGCACCGCCGCCATGATCACCTGCAGCCACGCCAGGGCCGCCAGGCAGTCGGAAAAACTGCCGACTCCGCCCCGCCACCGGCACAGGACATAGCCAAGCCCCGTGACGATCAGAAGGCCCGCCACCTGCATCAGCAGCAGGATCAGCGGCCCGGCGGGCGCCAGCGTCATGTCGCCCGACAGACCCAGAACAAGGAAGATTAGCAGCGTAGGCAGGATCGCCGCCAGCAGGAACAGCTCCTGCCGCGCCCCCCGTTCGGGAAGCGCGGAGAGGACCGCGCGCACGCCGGCGCGCGGGTCCCGTATCGACAGGGCGAGGATCGAGCGAAGCGGTCCCGCCATGCTCAGCCCTCGTGACGGTCGAGCCAGGATTCCAGACGCAGCTGCAGATCCTCGGCCAGCGTCTCGTCCTCGATCTCGGCCAGCGCCTCGGCCAGGAAGGCCAGCACCAGCAGCGACTGCGCCCGACGTTGCGGCACCCCGCGCGAGCGGAGGTAGAACAGAGCCGTCTCGTCGATCGCGCCCGAGGTGGAGCCGTGCGAGCATTTCACGTCGTCGGCATAGATCTCCAGCTCGGGCTTCGCCAGGAACTGGCTGTCGCCGTCCAGCAGAAGGCTTTGGCTGATCTGGTAGCCGTCCGTCTTCTGCGCGCCCGGCTTCACCAGGATCTTGCCCTGGAATACCCCTGTCGCACCGTTCTTCAGCACCTTCTTGAAGACCTGACGGCTTTCGCACCGTTCGGCCGCGTGGGTGATGAAGACGGTGTCGTCGTTCAGGAAGTCCGGCCCGTCGCCCACCGTCACACCGGCCACATGCGCCACCGCGTCGTCGCCGACGATGTCCAGCACCGCCTCGTTCCGCGTCAGGACGCCGTTGATCGACGCCGTGAAGGACTTGAACAGCGCTTCATCCGCGATGCGGGCGAAGATGTGGGTGTTGACCATGCGCTGATGACTGCGCCCTTGGGCGCGGACATGATGGAAACGGGCCGAAGGTGCCACGTCCACCTCAAGGTTCGTCAACAGACGCGGGCCCGCGTCGCCGGTTTCCAGAAGCGTGACCTCGGCCCCCTCCTCCAGTTTGACGCAATGGTGCAGCATCACGTCGGAAGTGTCCGAAAGTGAACGGTAAACGATCGAGATGGGCCGTTCCGCCTTGCCCGTCACCCGGATCAGCAGGCCGTCGGTGGCGAAGGCGGTGGCTAGCGCCGCAAAGGGACGCAGAACCGGCTTCTGCCCACGCTCTTCCAGCACACCGTAGATCTCGGCCGCCCAGTGCAGATCCGTCACGGCATCGGCCAGACGAGTGATCTCCACGCCCGACAACGTCAGGTCGTCCGAGAACTCTGCGTCGAACACGCCGTCCGTGAACACGATCCGAAGCGCATCCATTTCCTGGAACGCGATGTCGGACGCGTTCAGATCGGCACGGACCTGTGCCGCGTTCAGCCTCGCCGGGTCGGTGTAGCGCCAGTATTCGTCACGACGCCCCGGCAGACCCATGGCGGTCAACCGCTCCAGCGCCGCGCCGCGGGCCTTGCCCTGCCAGCCGATCGACGGGAAATGTAGCCCCGCGATCCGGGCCGACAGTGCGTCCAGTTTCGCTTGTGCCAGCATCACATCGCCCCTGCGAGGATGTCGGAATAGCCGTTCTTCTCGACCTCGAGCGCCAGCTCCGGACCGCCGGTCAGAACGATGCGGCCGTTCGCCATGATATGCACCACGTCCGGACGGATGTGGTCCAGAAGGCGCTGGTAGTGGGTGATGACCAGGAAGGCGCGGCCTTCGTCGCGCAGGGCGTTGACGCCTTCCGACACCAGCTTCATCGCGTCGACGTCCAGACCGGAGTCCGTTTCGTCCAGGATGCACATCTTCGGTTCCAGCAGGGCCATCTGCAGGATCTCGTTGCGCTTCTTTTCCCCGCCCGAGAATCCGACGTTCACCGGACGCTTCATCATGTCCGCGTCGATCTTCAGCGAGGCGGCCTTTTCGCGCACCAGCTTCAGGAAGTCGCCGGCCGAGATCTCGGCCCCGCCACGCGCCTTGCGCTGCGCGTTCAGGGCGGTCCGCAGGAAGGTCATGTTGCCGACGCCCGGGATTTCCACCGGATACTGGAAGGCCAAGAACAGGCCCGCCGCGGCGCGCTCTTCCGGCTCCATCTCCAGCAGCTCCTCGCCGTCCAGCGTGGCGGAGCCTTCGGTCACCTCATACCCGTCGCGGCCCGACAGGACATAGGACAGCGTCGACTTGCCGGAACCGTTCGGCCCCATGATCGCGTGCACCTTGCCAGCTTCGACCGTCAGGTCGACACCGCGGAGAATGACCTTCTCCTCTTCTTCAAGCTTGACGTGCAGGTTGTTGATCTTAAGCATGTTTTCCTCAGACTTGAAGCGTGGTGCCGACGCTTTCGGCCGGCACGAGAATATGGTTGGCGTTGTGCTTTCCGACGCCAAAGGCGCGGTGTTCGACGTAATCCCTCGCCTCGATCCACTCGGCAAAGGCGCTCACATTGGCGTCGTCCACCTCCACCATCAGGACGGGGCGCATGCGGGCGATCAGCCGGTCCAGCCCTTCAAGGACCTCGACCTCCATCCCTTCCACGTCGATCTTCACAAGATCGGGGGAAAGGTCGGCGAAGACATCGTCCCCGCGCCGCACCTCCAGATCGCCACCGGCGCCGGCGAACATCTTCGTGGCGCCCAGATTGCGATCATGGGCCTTCATGAAGAAGCCGCCTTCGTTGCGGTTCGACAGGCCATACCCGATCTGCGTCAGGTCGATCACCCCCTCCAGCCCGTTGGACAGGACGTTGGCCACAAGGGGTTCCAGCGCCAGCGGGTTCGGTTCGACGACGATCACCTTGGAGGCGCCGCCGAACAGGGCGAACCACATGGCGTGGTTGCCGACATTCGCACCCACGTCCAGCACCGTCATCCCCTCGGGCAGAAGCTCGTGCAGGGATGCAAGCTCCTCCGCCTCGTAGAAGCGGCCAAGGCGGTGCTGGTTCTGGATCGGATCGCGCTGCATGTTGAGCGTGAAGACGATGTCCCGCCCCTGGATGCGGGCACGGACCTGCTCCATCGCGGCGAGCGCGAGGGGCGATCCGTCCCGGTACGCCCGAAGGCGTTCCCGCATCGGGGCGAGGGTCATCAGCCGACACTCCCCTCAAGGCTGATGGCGACCAGCGCCTGGGCCTCCATGGCGAACTCCATCGGCAGCGCTTGCAGCACTTCCTTGCAGAAGCCGTTCACCACCAGCGCGACCGCCTCCTCCTCGTCCATCCCGCGCGAACGGCAGTAGAACAGCTGATCGTCGTCCACCTTGGACGTCGTCGCCTCATGCTCCACGCGCGAGGAGTTGTTCTTCACCTCGATATACGGGACCGTGTGGGCGCCGCACTTGTCGCCGATCAGCAGGCTGTCGCACTGGGTGTAGTTCCGGCTGTTCTGCGCGCGCGGGTGCATCGTGACCTGCCCACGATAGGTGTTCTGCGCCTTGCCCGCCGAAATCCCTTTAGAAACAATGCGAGAGCGGGTGTTCTTGCCAAGATGGATCATCTTGGTGCCCGTGTCGGCCTGCTGGGCGTTGTTCGCGATGGCGATCGAATAGAACTCGCCCTGGCTCGCCTCACCGCGCAGGATGCAAGACGGGTATTTCCACGTGATCGCCGAGCCGGTCTCTACCTGCGTCCACATCACCTTCGCCCGGTCACCGCGGCAATCCGCGCGCTTCGTCACGAAGTTGTAGATGCCACCCTTGCCGTCCTCGTCGCCAGGATACCAGTTCTGGACGGTCGAATACTTGATCTCGGCATCTTCCAGGATCACGAGTTCCACCACCGCCGCGTGCAGCTGGTTCGTGTCGCGCTTCGGCGCCGTGCAGCCTTCCAGATAGCTGACATAGGAGCCCTTGTCGGCGATGATCAGCGTCCGTTCGAACTGCCCGGTGTTTTCCGCATTGATGCGGAAATAGGTCGACAGCTCCATCGGGCATTTCACGCCTTCCGGGATGTAGACGAACGATCCGTCCGAGAAAACGGCCGAGTTCAGCGTCGCGAAGTAGTTGTCGGATTGCGGCACGACGGTGCCGAGGTATTTTTTCACCAGCTCGGGATATTCGCGGATGGCTTCGGAGATGGAGCAGAAGATCACGCCGGCCTTGGCCAGTTCCGCCTTGAAGGTCGTGCCCACGGACACACTGTCGAAGACGGCGTCCACGGCCACGCGGCGCGGCTCGTCCGCGCCTTCGACGCCCGCCAGAAGCGCCTGCTCCTTCAGCGGGATGCCCAGCTTTTCATATGTGGCCAGCAGCTTGGGATCGACCTCCTCCAGCGACTTCGGCTTCACCTCCATGCTCTTGGGCTTGGCGTAATAGTAGATGTCCTGATAGTCGATCTCGGGGTAGTTGAGCATCGCCCATTTCGGCTCGGCCATCTCCACCCAGCGGCGATAGGCCTGCAGGCGCCACTCGGTCATCCATTCCGGCTCGTCGTTCTTGGCCGAGATCAGGCGGACGATGTCCTCGTTCAGGCCTTTCGGCGCGAACTCCATCTCGATCTCGGTGTCCCAGCCGTACTTGTACTTGCCGGCCATGGCCTGCACGGTTTCGATCGTCTCGCGATCGACGCCTTCGCGCACTTCGATCTCGGGGAGCGTGTCTTCCAAAGCCATTTTTCTCTCCATCTACGCGAGGCGTGCCAGATGCCGCGCCCGCGCCTTTGTCCAGGTGTCCGCAAAGCGGTCCGCCTGATCCTTCGTCACATCCGGTCCAAGCGAGATGCGCAGCGCCGAGGACGCCCCCACCTCGTCAAATCCCATGGCCCGCAGCACCCGGCTTTGCCGGACCTTGCCGCTGGAACAGGCCGAGCCCGCCGAAACGGCAAAACCGGCCAGATCCATCTGCATCACCTGCGTCTCGCCCTTCCAGCCGGGGGTAACCAGGCACAAAGTGTTCGGCAGGCGCGGGGTTTCCTTGCCGACTGAAATAGTCACATTTCCATCCCCGCACAACGTGGAATCAAGAATGTTTCTAATTTCCGCGACCCGGTCCCAGACCCCGCTGGCCAGATCACGCGCCGCCGCTTCCGCCGCCGCACCAAACCCCGCGATGCCCAGGATGTTCTCGGTCCCGGCCCGCCGGCCCATCTCCTGCCCGCCGCCCTTCAGCTGCGCCGCCACATCCAGCCCACGCCGGATCACCAAGGCGCCGACCCCCTTCGGGCCGCCCAGCTTGTGCGCCGACACCAGCGCCATGTCGCAGCCCAGCCAGTTGAAGGCCAAGGGGACCTTGCCAAAGGCCTGCGTCAGGTCGCTGACCGCCAGCCCTTCCGGCAGTGATTGCAGGATGCCCGTTTCGGAATTGGCGTATTGCAGCGCGGTTCCGGCGGGATCGGTAACCTCCACCTGCCCCTTTGTGTCCGTGGGCAGGACGGCCCGGCACCAGGCGGACACGGCCTCATGCTCGATATCCGAACAGACGAGCCCGCGACCGGCGCAGGCCAATGCCGCCGCTTCCGTCGCGCTGGACACGAAGACGACGTCCGCCCCATCCGCGCCCAAAGCCCCGGACACCTGCGCGCGCGCCTTCTCGATCAGGGTCTTCGCCGCCCGCCCCTCGGCATGAACCGAGGACGGGTTGCCCGCCACGTCCATCGCCGCGATCATCGCGGCGCGCACCTCGGCCCGCAGCGGCGTCGTCGCATTCCAGTCAAGATAGACGCGCTCCGTCATTCCTCGTCCACCACCCGGAACAGGGCGGGCACGGCAGGGCATGGGGCCATGCCGTTAGTGATCACGTCGGACAGGCGCGTCTGGTGCAGGAACACGTAGACATGCGCCGACAGCCCTTCCCACAAGCGGTTGGTCATGGATTGCGCGCGGCTGCCCGACACCCCGCCAGACGCGCCGGCGCCGCTGTGCATGGCGTTCACATGCTCCTCCACCGCCTCCATGATCTCGCTGATGCGGATGGCGTCGGGGCTGCGGGACAGACGGTAGCCGCCGCCGGGGCCGCGCACCGCCTCCACCAGGCCCGCGCGGCGCAGTTTCACGAACAACTGCTCCAGATAGGGAAGGGAAATGTCCTGGCGCTTGGACACCTCGGCCAGGGACACCAGCCCCTCGCCCCGCTGCAGCGCCAGATCCGCCAGCGCCACCATCGCATATCGTCCCTTGGTCGAGAGTTTCATGTCCGGCCCGCCCCAGATAGATTGACGTCGGCCCACCGGCCGCTTAACTGCTTTCCATCCCGAGGGGGCCCGATTGTCAAGCCCTTTTGGAATGATTCTAAAGTAATGGCGCGCTGCGCCCGCAAGAAGAAGGCGCACGATGCCCGAAGTGATTTTCGCCGGTCCCGAGGGACGTCTGGAAGGACGTTATCACCCCCAGAAGGAACGCGACGCGCCGATCGCCATCGTGCTGCATCCGCATCCGCAATTCGGCGGGTCCATGAACAACCGCGTTGTCTACAACCTGCACTATGCCTTCTACAATCTGGGCTTCACCGTGCTGCGGTTCAACTTCCGCGGCGTGGGGCGCAGCCAGGGCGAATACGATCAGGGCATCGGGGAGTTGTCGGACGCGGCCTCGGCGCTGGATTACCTGCAGTCGATGAACCAGAACGCCAAGCATTGCTGGGTGGCGGGCTTTTCGTTCGGGGCGTGGATCGGCATGCAGCTTCTGATGCGCCGGCCCGAGATCACGGGCTTCGTATCCGTTGCCCCGCCGGCCAACATGTACGACTTCTCGTTCCTCGCGCCCTGCCCGGCGTCGGGCCTGATCATCAACGGATCGGCCGATCGCGTGGCGCAGCCCAAGGACACGGTCAGCCTGGTGAACAAGCTGCACGAACAGAAGGGCATCACCATCACCCACGAGGTGATCGAGGGTGCCGACCACTTCTTCAAGGACGACGAGACGCACATGAAGCCGATGATCGATACCGTCAGCGGCTATGTGAAGCGTCGTCTGGGCGAAACGAGCCGCTGATGACGGATCGCCTCTCGCAGCAATTCGCATTCCTGCAAGAGGCGGACCGGCTGAAGGGCGTCCTGCGCGCGGGACGCCTGTGCGACGGGTCGCGGTTCGAGAATTCGGCCGAACACAGCTGGCACCTGACGCTTTATGCCATGGTGCTGGCCGATCACGCCCCGTCGGGCGTGGACATGGCGCGCGTCCTGAAGATGCTGATCCTCCATGATCTGGTGGAGATCGACACGGGCGACGTGCCGATCCACTCGCAGAACGGCACCGCCCACGCCTCCGACGCGCAGCAGGCGGCCGAGGCGCAGGCCGCAGACCGTATTTTCGGCCTTCTGCCGCCCGATCAGGCCGCCGACTTCCGTCGCATCTGGGAAGAATTCGAAGCCAACAGCACCCCCACCGCCATCTTCGCCAAATCGCTGGACCGCGTGCAGCCGGTTCTGCAGAACGTGGCCAATGGCGGCGGCTCCTGGACGGATTACGATGTCACGCTGGAGCAGCTCGACGCCCGCGTCGGAAGCAAGATCGCACGGGGGCTGCCGGATGTCTGGCCATGGCTGCGCAACCGCATCCTGCCCTTCTTCCCGTGACCGTATACATCTGCATACTTTCCTTTTGATTTTCCCCGCGCTACACCTATCCCCGAAACCTGCAACCACCCGAGGACATTCATGTCGAAGATCAAGGTAGCCAACCCCGTCGTCGAGCTTGACGGCGACGAGATGACCCGGATCATCTGGGACTTCATCAAGAAGAAGCTGATCCTTCCCTATCTCGACGTCGACCTGAAGTATTACGACCTCGGGATCGAGGAGCGTGACCGCACCAACGACCAGATCACGATCGATGCGGCCAACGCGATCAAGCAGTACGGCGTCGGCGTCAAATGCGCCACGATCACGCCCGATGAGGCGCGGGTCGAGGAGTTCGGCCTGAAGCAGATGTGGCGTTCCCCGAACGGCACGATCCGCAACATCCTGGGCGGCGTCATCTTCCGCGAGCCGATCATCTGCCGCAACGTGCCCCGTCTGGTGCCGGGCTGGACCCAGCCGATCGTCGTCGGCCGCCACGCCTTCGGCGACCAGTACCGCGCCACCGACTTCCGCTTCCCCGGCAAGGGCACGCTGACGATCAAGTTCGTCGGCGAGGATGGAGAGACGATCGAGCGCGAGGTCTTCCAGGCCCCCGGCGCCGGCGTCACGATGGCGATGTACAACCTTGATGAATCGATCATCGACTTCGCGCGCGCGTCGTTCAACTACGGTCTGGTCAAGGGTTGGCCGGTCTACCTGTCGACCAAGAACACGATCCTGAAGGCCTATGACGGCCGCTTCAAGGACCTGTTCCAGCAGATCTTCGACGAGGAGTTCGCCGACAAGTTCAAGGCGGCCGGCATCCATTACGAACACCGCCTGATCGACGACATGGTCGCGTCCGCGATGAAATGGTCGGGCGGCTATGTCTGGGCCTGCAAGAACTACGACGGCGACGTGCAGTCGGACACCGTGGCGCAGGGCTTCGGCTCGCTCGGCCTGATGACCTCGGTCCTGATGACACCCGATGGGAAAACGGTCGAGGCGGAAGCGGCGCACGGCACCGTGACGCGCCACTACCGCCAGCACCAGAAGGGCAAGGAAACGTCGACGAACTCCATCGCGTCGATCTTTGCCTGGACGGGCGGCCTGAAGCACCGCGCCAAGCTGGACAACAACACCGCGCTGGCCAACTTCGCCACCACGCTGGAAAAGGTCACGGTCCAGGCGGTCGAGGACGGCTTCATGACCAAGGACCTTGCCCTGCTGGTGGGTCCGGACCAGCAATGGCTGACCACGATGGGCTACCTTGAAAAGGTGGACGAATACCTGAACAAGGCGCTGGCCTGATCCTGAACGGCCCGGAGGACACTCCGGGCCGTCTTCGTGTGAAACGGACGGAACCGGTTGGTGCCAAACTCGTTACCTTCCCGAGCGTCGCGGTGACGCAGAAACTGGAGGAACGTGATGAACAGCATCATTTATCTTGTCGGCCTTGTGGTCATCGTTGTCGCCATCCTGTCGTTCATCGGCATTGGCTGATACGGCATCGCTTTCCGCGTTCACCGCGCGGCCGGACGTGACACGCAGAGACGGGCACCCCCCGCTCTGCGTTTTTCATTTGTTGCATGCGCGGGCCGCATGGGGGCCGCCCGCCACTCGGGGCTGGCAATTTGCGCCAACCCCGTGTATCGCGACAGCGCAGCATCTAAAGGGCATCGGATGGAACTCCGCAACATCGCGATCATCGCGCACGTCGACCATGGCAAGACCACATTGGTGGACGAGCTTCTGAAGCAATCGGGCGCGTTTCGCGACAACCAGGCCGTGGCCGAACGCGCGATGGACAGCAACGACATCGAGCGTGAGCGCGGGATCACCATCCTTGCGAAATGCACCTCGCTGGAATGGAACGGCACCCGCATCAACATCGTCGACACCCCCGGCCACGCCGATTTCGGCGGCGAGGTGGAGCGCATCCTGAGCATGGTCGACGGGGTCGTCCTGCTGGTCGATGCCGCCGAAGGCCCGATGCCGCAAACGAAATTCGTGACCTCCAAGGCGCTGGCCCTGGGCCTGCGTCCGATCGTGGTGCTGAACAAGGTCGACAAGGCCGATGCCGAGCCCGACCGCGCGCTGGACGAGGTGTTCGACCTTTTTGCAAGCCTTGGCGCCGACGACAACCAGCTCGACTTCCCGACAATGTACGCCTCGGGCCGTTCGGGCTGGGCGGACATGGAGCTGGACGGCCCGCGCAAGGACCTGTCGGCGCTGTTCGACCTGATTCTGAAGCACGTCCCGCAGCCCAAGCAGATCGCCCGCCGGAACGAGCCGTTCCAGATGCTGGCGACCACGCTGTCGGCCGACCCCTTCATCGGCCGCATCCTGACCGGCCGTGTCGAGGCGGGCACGCTGAAGGCCGGTGACACTCTCAAGGCGATGACCCGCACGGGTGAGCGGATCGAGCAGTTCCGCGTGTCCAAGGTCCTCGCCTATCGCGGTCTGGTCCAGACGCCGATCGACGTGGCCGAGGCCGGTGACATCGTGACGCTGGCGGGCATGACCAAGGCCACTGTGGCCGACACGCTGTGCGACCTGTCCATCGACGTGCCGCTGCCCGCACAGCCGATTGACCCGCCGACAATCTCCGTCACCTTCGGCATCAACGACTCGCCGCTGGCCGGCAAGGATGGCAACAAGGTGCAGTCGCGCGTCATCCGCGAACGCCTGATGAAGGAAGCCGAGGTCAACGTCGCGATCAAGGTCACCGACACCCCCGGCGGCGACGCCTTCGACGTGGCAGGCCGTGGCGAACTTCAGATGGGCGTGTTGATCGAGAACATGCGCCGCGAAGGGTTCGAGCTCTCGATCTCCCGCCCGCGCGTGCTGTTCAACGAGGTGGACGGCGTCCGGATGGAGCCGATCGAGGAAGTCACGATCGACGTCGACGACGAATACACCGGCGCCGTGATCGAAAAGCTGACCGGTCCCCGCAAGGGCGACCTGACCGAGATGAAGCCCGCGGGCGCCGGCAAGACGCGGATCATCGCGCATGTCCCGTCGCGCGGCCTGATCGGCTATCACGGCCAGTTCATGACCGACACGCGTGGCACCGGCGTGCTGAACCGCGTGTTCCACGAATGGGCGCCCCACAAGGGCCCGATCGAGGGCCGTCGTGCCGGCGTTCTGATCTCCATGGAAAGCGGCATCTCGGTCGCTTATGCCATGTGGAAGCTGGAAGATCGCGGCCACTTCTTCATCGGCGTTCAGGAACCGGTCTATACCGGCATGATCATCGGTGAGCACAACCGCGAGAATGATCTGGAAGTGAACCCGCTGAAGGGCAAGCAGCTGACCAACGTCCGCGCTTCGGGCACGGACGAGGCGGTTCGCCTGACGACGCCGGTCACGATGTCGCTGGAACAGGCGATCGCCTATATCGACGACGACGAACTGGTCGAAGTCACGCCGAAAGCGATCCGCCTGCGCAAGCGTCACCTGGATCCGAACGAGCGCAAGCGCCACTCGCGCGCCGCACAATAAAAGAAAGCCGCCCCTCGGGGCGGCTTTTTCGTATCCGGTGGGGGGGAAAAGGCCGGGCGGCCTCACTCCAGTTCTTCGACCACAACCAGATCGCGGACGGAGGCATTCTTCGAATGCTCCATCGCCGCCTGATACTCCGCCGAACGATAGCAGGCCACCGCCGCATCAAGCGACGGGAAGCGGACGACGACGTTGCGCTTCCGCTCCTGCCCCTCCAGCTGCACATAAGGGCCGTTGCGGTGCAGGAATACACCGCCATGGGCCGCGATGGCCGGTCCCGCCGCCTTGGCATACAGCGCATAGCTATCGGGATCGGTCACTTCGACATGGGCAATCCAAAGCGCGGACATCTCTCAAACCTCCAGATAGGTTTCCACGGCCTTCACGGCCTCTTCGGCCTTCGACGCGTCTGCGGCACCGGCTTGCGCCATGTCGGGACGGCCACCACCGCCCTTGCCGCCAAGCGCTTCGGCCGCGGCTTTCACCAGATCCACCGCCGACAGACGACCCGTCAGATCCGCCGTGACGCCTGCCGCCAGCGCCGCCTTCCCGCCCGTGTCGGAGATGAGGAGAACGGCACCCGAGCCGATCTTGGTCTTCATCTCGTCGATCAGGCCCGGAAGCTCCTTGCCCGATACGCCTTGGACGATGCGCGACAGGAAGCGGACGCCGCCGATCTCCTTCGCCTCGCCATCCGCGCCCGACATCGCAGCCTCGCGCTTCAGCTGCGCCAGTTCGTTGGCCAGCGCCCGGCGTTCTTCCACCAGCGCCCGCGTCCGTTCCACCACCTCGGCCGGAGAGGCTTTCAGCACCGCCGCAACCTCGGCAAGCCGCTTCACCTGCTCAGACAGATGGGCCAGCGCCGCATCGCCCGTCAGCGCCTCGATCCGCCGTACACCGGCCGAGGAGGCGGAGTCGCTCAGCAGAACGAACAGACCGATCTCTCCCAAACGGCCGACATGGGTGCCGCCGCACAATTCCAGCGAGTAGGTCGTCCCGTCGGTGCCCTTGCCCGAACCGTCGAGGTTGCCCATCGACACGACCCGAACCTCGTCGCCGTACTTTTCGCCGAACAGCGCCTGCGCGCCCAGTTCGCGCGCGTCGTCGGGGGCCATGACGCGGGTCACGACTTCACCGTTCTGACGGATCAGCGCGTTGACCTCGGCCTCCACCGCCGCGATTTCGTCCGCCGTCAGGCCCTTGGCATGGCTGAAGTCGAAGCGCAGACGATCCGGCGCGTTCAGGCTGCCCCGCTGCGCGACGTGATCGCCCAGCGTGCGGCGCAGCGCCTCGTTCAGCAGGTGCGTGGCGGAGTGGTTGCTTTCGATCGCCCCGCGACGTGCACGGTCCACCACCAGTTCGGCGCCCTGACCCGTCGCGATCTCGCCCTCGATCACCTCGGCCGAATGGATGAAGAGGCCCTGGCTGCGCTTCGTGTCGGTGATGCGCGCGCGGCCGGTGTCGGTCGACAGCACCCCCGCATCGCCCACCTGGCCGCCGCTTTCGCCATAGAAGGGCGTCTGGTTCAGCACGATCTGCACCACGTCGCCGGCCACGGCCTTAGGCGCCGCGGCACCCTGCATGACGATGGACTGGATCTGCCCTTCGGCCGCGACGGTGTCATAGCCCAGGAATTCGGTCGCGCCGAAGCTGTCGGCCAGATCGAACCAGATCGCGGCGTCCTTCGTCTCGCCCGAACCGGACCAGCTGGCGCGCGCCTTGGCCTTCTGTTCGGCCATGGCGGTGTCGAAACCGGCGGTGTCCACGGCACGACCCTTTTCGCGCAGCGCGTCCTGCGTCAGGTCCAGCGGAAAGCCGTAGGTGTCGTACAGCTTGAACGCCGCCTCGCCCGGCAGGGGCGCATCTTCGGGCAGACCGGCCAGTTCGTCGTCCAGCAGCTTCAGGCCACGGTCCAGCGTTTGGCGGAACTTCGTTTCCTCCTGCCGCAGCGTTTCCTCGATCAGGGCCTGCGCGCGGGTCAGCTCGGGATAGGCGGCGCCCATCTGGCGGACCAGCGCCGGCACCAGGCGGTGCATCAGCGGATCCTGCGCGCCCAGCTGGTGGGCATGGCGCATCGCGCGGCGCATGATGCGGCGCAGGACATAGCCGCGACCTTCGTTCGACGGCATCACGCCATCGGCCAGCAGGAACGAGGTGGAGCGGAGGTGGTCGGCGATCACGCGGTGATGCGTCTTGCCCGAACCGTCCGGATCGGAGGAGGTCGCGTGCGCGCTCGCCTCGATCAGGCTGCGCATCAGGTCGGTGTCGTAGTTGTCGTGCTTGCCCTGCAGCAGCGCGCCGATCCGCTCCAGCCCCATGCCGGTGTCGATCGACTGCATGTCGAGGGCGCGCATGGAGCCGTCCTCGAACTGCTCGTTCTGCATGAAGACGAGGTTCCAGATCTCGATGAACCGGTCGCCATCCTCGTCGGCGGAACCGGGGGGGCCGCCCCAGATCTTGTCGCCATGGTCGAAGAAGATCTCGGTGCAGGGGCCGCAGGGGCCGGTCGGACCCATCATCCAGAAGTTGTCGTTCGTGGGGATGCGGATGATGCGGTCGTCGGACAGGCCCGCGACCTTCTTCCACAGCGCCGCCGCCTCGTCATCCGTGTGGTACACGGTGACCAGCAGGCGGTCCTTGGGGATGTCGAAATCCTTGGTCAGCAATTCCCACGCGAAGGGAATGGCCTGTTCCTTGAAATAGTCGCCGAAGCTGAAGTTGCCCAGCATCTCGAAGAACGTGTGGTGCCGGGCGGTGTAGCCCACGTTGTCCAGATCGTTGTGCTTGCCGCCCGCGCGCACGCATTTCTGCGCCGTGGTGGCGCGTACGTAGTCCCGCGTCTCGTCCCCGGTGAAGCAGTTCTTGAACTGCACCATGCCCGAGTTCGTGAACATCAGCGTGGGATCGTTGCGCGGAACCAGCGGGCTGCTTGGCACGACCGTGTGCCCGTTCCGCGCAAAGAAGTCGAGGAAGGTGGATCGGATATCGTTCAGCGACGGCATGGGGGCCCCTGTTCTTGTCTTGCCCCCGTTTACCCCCCGCCGGGCCTTACAACAAGGCCCTCACTCTTCCATCAGGTCGTCCGCGTCCGGCTTGAAGCTGAGGTCGAGGCCGTGCGCCGCACGGACCTTGTCCTCGATCGACCGGGCGGTCTGCGGGTTGGCGCGCAGGAACTGCTTGGCGTTCTCACGACCCTGCCCGATCCGTTCATCCCCGTAGGAATACCACGAGCCGGACTTTTCGACCACGCCGGCCTTCACGCCAAGGTCCACCAGCTCACCCAGCTTGGAGATGCCTTCGCCATACATGATGTCGAATTCGACCTCTTTGAACGGAGGGGCGACCTTGTTCTTGACGACCTTCACGCGCGTGGCGTTGCCGATCACCTCGTCCCGGTCCTTGATCGCGCCGGTGCGGCGGATGTCCAGACGGACCGAGGCGTAGAACTTCAGCGCGTTGCCGCCCGTGGTGGTTTCCGGCGAGCCGAACATCACGCCGATCTTCATGCGGATCTGGTTGATGAAGATCACCATGCAGTTCGACCGTCCGATGGACGCCGTCAGCTTGCGCATCGCCTGGCTCATCAGACGGGCCTGCGAGCCCATCTGCATGTCGCCCATGTCGCCCTCGATTTCGGCCTTCGGCGTCAGCGCCGCGACCGAATCGACCACGATCAAGCTGACCGCGCCGGAACGGACCAGCGTGTCCACGATCTCCAGCGCCTGCTCGCCGGTGTCGGGTTGCGAGATCAGGAGTTCGTCCAGGTTCACGCCCAGCTTCTTGGCATAGGACGGGTCCAGCGCGTGTTCGGCGTCGACAAAGGCGCAAACGCCGCCCTTCTTCTGTTCCTCGGCCACCACATGCAGCGTCAGCGTGGTCTTGCCCGAGCTTTCGGGGCCGTAGATCTCGATGATCCGGCCCTTGGGCAGGCCGCCGATCCCGAGTGCAATGTCGAGCCCCAACGAGCCGGTGGAGGTCGCCTCGACCTCCATCACCGCGTTGTCCTGCCCGAGTTTCATGATCGAGCCTTTACCGAACTGCCGTTCGATTTGTGCCAGTGCGCTTTCGAGCGCCTTCGCCTTGTCCATTTCGCGCTTTCCGTCCAAATCAAAAAGGTTCGCAGTCGCCATACGGGGATCCTTTTCGCACAGCTGCCAGCCGCGGGCAAATCTGACGATGTTCTTGTCTTGTTCTTATATGGTGGAACAGGGTCCGGATCGCAAGGGATTTCGTTAAGAAAGCTTTTCACCTGAAAATGCTTAAGCAATGGTTTACGGGTCCGTCAGACACGGATTCCAAAGAAGGGACGACACGACGATGCTGGTTTTCTGGGAACAACGACTGGTCTTTCTGGCGACGCCGAAAACCGGTTCGACCGCCGTGGAGGCGGCCTTGGAATCCTTGGCCGCCGTCACGATAACCCGCCCCCCCTTGCTGAAGCACACGACCGTCCACCGCTTCCAGCGCTTCATTGGCCCCTATCTTCGCGCGGCGTCCGGCCATGATTTCCAGACGGTGGCCCTGATGCGCGAACCGCGCGACTGGCTGGGCAGCTGGTTCCGCTACCGCACCCGGCAGGCCGTGGACGAAACCAAGGCGACCCGCGGGATGAGCTTCGAGGATTTCGTGCGCGCCTACGCCTCGGACCCCCAGCCGGCCTTCGCGGATGTCGGTTCGCAGGAACGGTTCCTGCGGCCGAAGCAGGATCAGGGCATTGACCACCTGTTCCGCTACGAGGAGATCGACCGCTTCGTCGCGTTTCTGGAGGAGCGCCTGGATTGCGAGATCACGCTGCCCCGGCTGAACGTCTCGCCTCCCGGCCAGACGGAACTGTCGGCCGAGGGCGAGGCGCTTCTGCGCTCCGCCTGCGCCCGCGACTACGAACTGTACGACAGCCTCAGCTGAGCACGCGCTGCACCGTTGCCGTCAGGTCGTTCAACGAGAAGGGCTTGGGCAGGAAGACCGAGTTCGGGAACTGCATCTGTTCGTCCGCGAAGGCTTCCTGCGCATAGCCCGACACGAAGACCACGCGGGCCGTGGGGCGCTGGCGCAACGCTTCCCGCACCCAGGTGGGACCGTCCATGCCGGGCATGACGACGTCGGTCACGAAGACGTCGACGGCCAGATGCGGATCCTCCAGCAGCTCCAGCGCCTCCTCGGCGCTGCCGGCTTCCAAGACCGTGTAGCCGCGCAGGCGCAGCGCCCGTGATGCGAAGGCCCGCACCGGCGCTTCATCCTCCACCAGCAGCACTATGCCGCCATCGGTGCTTTGCGGCTGGCGGGCAATGGCCGGTGCGGCCGGGGCAACGTCCGGCTCCTGAACCGTGACGGGGAACAGAAGATGGAAGGTGCTGCCCTTGTCCGGCGTGCTGTCCACGAAGATGTAGCCGCCCGTCTGCTTCACGATGCCATACACGGTCGACAGGCCAAGACCCGTGCCTTCTCCGGGGCGCTTGGTGGTGAAGAACGGCTCGAAGATCTTGCCCAGATGGTCGGCGGCGATGCCGGTGCCATGATCCACCACGCGAATCACCGAATAGTCGCCGGGGGGTACGACCGCGCGGTTGCGGTGCAACTCCTCGGTCAGGGACAGCGCCTCGGTCACGATGCGGATGGTGCCGCGGGTGGGCATCGCGTCGCGCGCGTTCACGACGAGGTTCATGATCACCTGTTCCAGCTGACGGCGGTCGGCGCGGATATGGCCAAGGCCGTTGCCATGCTCCAGCCGCAGGGTCACCCGTTCGCCCACCAGGCGGTTCAGCAGATGAGCGAGGTCGGACAGAACCTCCTCCAGCTCCAGCGTTTCCAGCTTCTGGGTCTGCTTGCGCGAAAAGGCCAGAAGCTGCCCCACCAGACTGGCCGCGCGGTTGGCGTTCTGGTGGATCTGCATCAGGTCCGCGTATTCCGGATCCTCATGATCGTGGCGCAGCAGCAGCAGATCGCAATGGCCCGAGATCGCGGTCAGCAGGTTGTTGAAGTCATGCGCCACGCCCCCCGCCAGCTGCCCGATGGCCTGCATCTTCTGGCTTTGGATGAACTGCGCTTCCAGAACGCGCACGGCGGTGGCATCGATCATCACGCCCAGGACCACGTCGCGTCCGCGTTCCTGCATCCGGCGCAAGGTCAGCTGCACATGCGCGTCCTGATCGCGGCGCACGCGAAGAACCTCGCCCGGTGCCACCAGCCGCCCAACGGCCACGTCCTGCAGCCACGCCGTCATGGACCGCCCCAACCCTTCAAACAGGTCGGAGATCGTGATCCGCTCCCCCAGATCGAGTCGCAGGGTTTCGCGCGCCAGCGCGTTGGCCGTCAGCACCTTTCCTTCCGGGGAAAAGATCACCAAAGGAATGGGCACCTGTTCGAAACGGATGCGCGTGGGCAGCACCAGTTCCGGCTCCGGCAGCGCCACCTCCTGCACGTCGGCCCGCTCCAGCCGCCACAGGAACAGGCCTTTTCCGCCGTCATGCACGCTCAGGCTCGACCGGACGGCACCGGCCGTCACCTCCTCCAGAACCGTTCCGTCGATGCGGGCGCGCGCCAGCATCCGCAGCGTCACGAAATCAGGTTCGGCGAACAGGCCGGGAAAGCGTGGTTTCTGCCCTTCGATCGCCCCGGCGGCGCGGGCGCTGGCATTGGCGAACCGAACATGTCCCTGCCCGTCCGTGGCAAAGCACAGGTCCGGGTCCCGCTCCAGAAGGCGGCGCAGGACGTCCCGCTGCGCCCGGTCCCGGCAGGCCTGCACGCTCCAGACCACCAGCGCGCCCACGGCCAGCGTCCAGAACGTCGCGACCACCGCCAGCCCCGCATCCACCATCGCGTCGGATTGCGACAGCCAGGTCGGCCCCAAGGCCAGAAGACCGGCGACAACAAGACCCGCCGCCCAAAGCAGCAGGGGGTTCACGTGCGAAAGGAAGGCGCTTTTCAACATGCCGCGATGGGTCGCAAATAAAGGTTAACCCCCTCTTAAGCCGAAGGGGCCTGAAGCAGCGCCAGATAGAAGCCGTCGCCCCCGTCCAGCGGGGTCAGGCGGCGATCCGCCGGCCGCTGCCAGCCGGGGTGGCGGGACAGGAAGGCGTCGATCTGGTCGCCGTTTTCCGCCTCCAGCAGGGAACAGGTGGCATAGGCAAGAATGCCCGCGGGCCGCAGCGTCGGCGCCACCTGATCGAGGATGTCCGCCTGAACCTGCCGCAAGGCGTCCAGCCGTTCGGGCGTCAGCAGCCATTTCCCTTCGGGGGCACGCCGCCAGCTTCCCGACCCGGAACAGGGCGCATCCACCAGAACAAGGTCATAGGTCCGCGACAGCGCCGCCTTCGTGTCGATCCGCGCGACGGACACTCCGGCCCGCGCCGCCCGTGCCGGAAGGTCCGTCATGCGTTTCGGGTCGATATCATGCGCCGACAGGTCCAGCCGGGCGCGCGCGGCCATGGCCAGCGTCTTGCCGCCCCCGCCCGCGCAGAAATCCAGCACGCGGTCGCCGTCCTTCAGCGGCAACGCCTCGATCACCGCCTGAGAGGCGGCGTCCTGCAATTCCACCCTCCCCGTGCCATAGGCGTCGGAGTTCTGGATGCGCCGTGCGCCCTCAACCACTTCCAGCGCGGACCGGGCAAGGGGATGCGGGCGGGCCACGATCCCTTCCCCGGCCAAGGCGCGCGCCACGGCGTCGCGATCGCCCACGGCCCGCAGGAAGACCCGCGCGCGATAACGCAGCGCCTCCATCACCGGGGCGAAATCCGGCCCGAGGGAGGATTCCAGCTGCGGCGCGATCCAGTCGGGGCAATCCAGCGCCTCCAGCCGTTCAGGGGGCCGCCCCGTTTCCACCACGGGCGCAGGGGCATGGCCTTCGCCGGTGAAGAGCGGTGCGGGATCGGCACCCGACGCCAGCACCCCGCCCAGGATAAGCCCCCGTCCCGTTTCCCCGCCGCCCAGCGCGGCAAAGCTGCGGCGGCAGCGGATCGCGTCGAAGACAAGATCACGCACCGCCGCCCGGTCGCCCGATCCGGCGAAACGGCTGCCGCGCGCCCAGTTGATCAGCGCCTTTTCGGCAGGGACGCCGGAAAGCCAGCGGTCCAGAACGGTCATGGCGGCGGAAAGGCGGGCGGCTGGGGTCATGGCATCCTCGTTCGGCTGCGCGGCCCATAACGCAGCCCGCGCGCCATGTCACGCGAAGGGACCGATCAGAACCCCCGTGGCCCCGTCCCCGATTCCCAGATCCGTCACCCGTGGGCCCGGATTGCAGGCGAGCGAGGCGCCGACCAGCGCCTTGAACGTCCGCAAGGGCGGCGCCCAGTCAGCCACCTCGTCGGCGGCGGCACGCAGGCGCACCAGCGCGTGGGCCGTGCGTTCCGCCGCGGCGTCCGACAACAGGCCGCACACCGGCAGGGGCAGCACCGCCAGAACGCGGTCGCCCTTCGCCACGGCCATCCCGCCCCCGCAGTCGCGCAGCGCGTTGGCCGCCGCCGCCATGGCCACCGGATCGCGCCCGAAGACGCACAGGTTGTGGCTGTCATGGGCCACGGTGGTCGCGATCGCGCCCGTCCAGCAGCCCCAGTCGTCCAGCACGCCCAGCGAGGGCACGGCCTCCCGCAGGCCGTGACGGTGGATCACGGCCATCATCAGCTTGTCTTCGGGCAGAACCACCGCGCCATCCCGCATCGGCAGCTCCTGCACCCGAAGTTCGGTGAAGCGGGGGCGGAAGACGGTGTTGACGGCCACGGTCCCCACCGCCTGCGTCCGCAGCACGAAATCCGACGGCACAAGCAGCGGTACCTTCACCGTGTCGGTGAAGCGCGTCTCCCCGGCCCCCCGCACACGGTCCAGCGCCACGCCGTCACGCCCCACCTCGCGGCCCGAGGCGAAGACATGCGCCATCCGGAACCGCTTCAGATCGTCGATCACGATCAGGTCGGCCCGCCGCCCCGGCGCCACGAGGCCGAGGTCCGGCCGCCCGATCCGCATGGCGGCGTTCAAAGTGGCCGCACGCAGGGCGTCCAGCGCGGGCATTCCGTATCTTACCAGCCGACGGATCACGTCCACCATGCCGCCGCGCACGATCAGGTCATCGGGGAACACGTCGTCAGTGCAGATCGTCAGGGTCTGGGGCAGATGGGGCAGCGTCTTCAGCGCCTCCACCACCCCCGGCAGCACGTAATCGTGCGAGCCGCGCAACTCTACCGTCAGGCCGGCGCGCAGCTTGGCCAGAAGATCCTCACCCGACGTGATCTCGTGATCGGATCCGACACCGGCGGCGGCATAGCCCTGAAGATCCGCCCCCTCCAGCCCGCGCGCGTGGCCGCAGACCAGCTTGCCCGAGGCGAGCCCCTCGCCCACGATGCCGCGCATCTTCGGGCTGCGGTCCAGCACACCGCGCATGTCCATCACCTCGGCCACGCCGCAGATCTCGGGCATGGCCAGCATGCGGGCCATCTCCTCCGCCTCGAACACGGCGCCGCCCTGTTCCAGCCCGGGGGCCGAAGGCACGCAGGACGGGGCCAGTGGCAGCACGCGCAGCGGCAGGCCGCGGATCGCCCCCACCGCCCAGTCGATGCCGGCAAGGCCCGCGACATTCCCCACCTCGTGCGGGTCCCAGACCACGGTGGTCGTGCCCTGCGGAACCACCACCTCGGCATATCGTCGCGGCGTGGTCATGGAGCTTTCGATGTGCATGTGCGTGTCGATCAGCCCCGGCGCGATGAAGCGTCCCGTGACGTCGATCACCTGCGCCGCATCCGCCCGCGTTCCCCCCGAATGGACCGAGGCGATGAGCGGCCCGACCAGCCCCACATCGGCCACCCGCAGTTCGGATGTGGCCATGTCGACCACCGTGCCCCCGCGCAGCAGGATGTCGAAGGGCGCACGCCCCGTGGCGGCCGCGACGGCGCGATCCCGCAGAACGGTTTCGTTCAGATCCTGAGGTTCGTTCATGCCTGCGCCGCCCGTTTCAGCCCATCATGGAACAGACCGCTTATTCGTTCCGCGTCGGCCCGCACCGCAACCCGGGCGTTGGGGGCCGCGCGGTGGGCGCGCCATTCCACGACGGTCATCCCCCGCGTGTGGGTGCCCGTCAACTCCATGTCCAGGCGGGCGGACCGGAACTCCACCACCGACGCATCGATCAGGACGGCCGCCGCCACCGGATCGTACAGCGCCATCGGACGGCCCGCCGCGATCGCCACGTAACCTTCCAGCAGATCGGCCAGAAGCTGGCCGCGTTCGGTCGCAATGGCCCGCAGCGGGGCCACATCGGCCATCGTCAGCGTGACCTGACGGCAGACGTCCAGCCCCACCATCGCCAGATCCACCCCGGCGGCCAGCAGGACGTCCAACGCCTCCGGATCGATGGCGGCGTTGAACTCGGTCGCCGCCGTATGATTGCCGCCCGACGCGGCACCCCCCATCCACGTCACGCGGATGCGCCCCGCCACCTCGGGATGGGCCTGCACCAGCCGCCCGATGTTCGTCAGAGGACCGAGGGCGAGGATATCCACTCCACCCGCGTTGATCCAGCAAAGCAGCGCACCGATGGCGTCATTATCATCAGCAACACCATCGGCTGGCGGCAGCTTGCGCCCCGTGCCCGGCATGCCGTCCGTCCCCAGAACGTAATCCGCCGTCACGAGCGCCCCGTTCAGCGGGCCTTCGGCACCCGCATGGATGGGAACCGGCCAACCGAACACCTCACGCGCGGCACAGGCATTCCTTACCGCCTGATCCAGCGTGACGTTCCCCGCCACGACCGACAGCCCCGCCACGCGGTCCCACAGCATGCACCACGCCGCCAGATCGTCGAAACCCATATCCGTGTCGATCCACAAGTCACGCACGCGGCAGCCTCACGGCGCTGGCCTCGGGCAGGTCGAAGGCGATGGTTTCGCCCGCTTGGTGACGTGGGGCGGAGGCGGGCGCTTCGGCCTTGATGTCGCCCAGCGGCGTGGTCAGCAGATATTCCACCACCTGCCCCAGATAGGAGGCGCCGGCCACCGTGCCGCGATGCGGACCCTGCCCCAGCACCACGGCATGCGGACGCCAGGCCAGACCGACGGCGTCGCGCACCTCGAACCCGATGGGGGCGATGCCGGCCAGCAGGCCGTTGTGGATGACGAAGGTGTTCTCGAACCCCATGAAGCCCGCCACGAAGACGGACGCCGGACGTTCATAGATCGCGTCCGGCGTGCCCGCCTGCTCGATCCGGCCGTCGCGCATGACGATGATGCGGTCTGCCAAGGCCAGCGCCTCGGATTGGTCGTGGGTCACGTAGATCATCGCGATCCCCAATTCACGCTGCAACCGGGACAGTTCGGACCGCATCTCCAGCCGCAGGCGGGCGTCCAGATTGGACAGAGGTTCGTCCAGAAGCAGCAGCTTCGGTTCCACCACGATGGACCGCGCCAGCGCCACGCGCTGCTGCTGGCCGCCGGACAATTCGCGCGGCAGGCGCTGGGCCAGATGCAGAAGGCCGGTGGAGGCGAGGGCCTTGTCCACCCTTTGCGTCAGCTCCACCCGTGGGACACGTGCAAGGCGCAGGCCGAAGGCCACGTTCTCGAACACGGTCAGGTGGGGGAACAGGGCATAGGACTGGAAGACCAGCCCGACCCCGCGCTTGTTCGGCGGCACGCGGGTGATGTCGCGCCCGTCCAGCGTGATGGTTCCCCCCAAGGGTGTCATCAGGCCGGCGATGGCGCGCATCGTGGTGGTCTTGCCGCAGCCCGACGGACCCAGAAGCGCCACCAGCTCCCCCGGCTGCATCGCGAAGTCCAAAGCCTCCACGGCCACCGTGTCGCCGTATCCCAGCGTCAAACGGTCCAGTTTCAGAAATTCAGACATAACGCGACAACCCCAACAATTTCTCGGCCACCATCACCACCGCCAGCGACATCAGGGCCAGAAGGCCCGACAGCGCCGCCACCGAGGGGTCGTAGTTGAATTCCATGTAGAACATCATGTCGATCGGCAAGGTCGTGACCCCCGGCCCCGACAGGAACAGCGACACCGGCACCTGGTTGAAGGACGTGATGAACCCGATGATGAAGGCGGCCATGATGCCGGACCGGATGTTCGGCAACACCACCTTCAGGAACGCGCCCATGCGCGAGGCGCCCAGCATCACCGCCGCCTCCTCGATGTCGGGGCGCAGGTTGACGAGGCTGGCAGACACCACGCGCACGGCATAGGGCACCAGCAGCGCCGTGTGCCCGATGAACAGCGCGATCGTCACGCCCATGCCGGTCGGGATCACCAGATGACGCAGCAGTGCAAGGCCCACGATGATGCCCGGCACCACGATGGGTGCCGTGACGATGTTGCGGATCACCTCCGCCCCCGGCGGGCGATAGCGTTCCAGCGCATAGGCGGCCGGTATCCCCAGAAGCAGCGCCGCCAGCGTGGCCACGATGGCCAGCGTCATCGACAGGGCGAAGGCGTTGCGGAAACTTTCCACCTCGAACACCCGCGCCACCCAGCGCAGCGACAATCCCTGCGGCGGGAAGGACAGCGTTTCCCCCGCCGAAAGACCCGCGATGCAGATGATGACGAAGGGCCCGATCAGGAACAGCAGAACCGCCGTCAGAAGAAGGTTGCCGGAGATCCTCATGCTTTCCTCACGCTGGCAAGCTTTTTCAACAGGATGTTGGTCAGCACCGACATCGCGATCAGGATCACCGCGATCACGGCGGCCGAGGCGTAGTCGTTCGCCACCGACACCCGCTGATAGAGCAGCGTTTCCAGCATCAGCACCTTGGACCCCCCAAGGATGGCCGGCGTGACATAGGCGGTCAGCGACCCCACGAAGACGAGCGTGCCGCCCACGACCAGCCCTTCCTTCGTCAAGGGCAGGATCACCTTCCAGAACACCGTCAGCCAGTTCGCGCCCAGCACCCGCGCCGCCGGCACCACGTCGCGGGGCATGTTCTCCAGCGCCGAGATCAGGGGCAGGACCATCAGCGGGAAGAACAGCTGGATCAGCCCGATGAACACCGCCGTTTCCGTAAACAGGATGCGCAAGGGGCGTTCGATGATCCCGAGGTTTTCAAGCCCCACGTTGACGAACCCCGTCCGCCCCAGGATCACCAGCCACGCATAGGTCCGCGCGACCGGAGAGATCATGAGCGGCAGGACCAGCATCGCGATCAGCCGCCCCTTCGTCTTCGGCCCCTTGTCCACGACCGCCATCGCCACGCCATAGCCGAGGATCGCCGACACCAGCGTCACGGTCAGGCCCAGCCGGAACGTGCGCCAGAACACCTCGCGGTTCAGGGCCGACCCGAAGAAATCGAGGGTGTTCCCGAAGCCCCACCCCCCGCCGGTGCGAAACGCGCCCGACAGCAGGACAAGAACGGGAACAAGGAACCCCACGGCGACGAACAGCGTCGCGGGGGCCAGAAGCCAAAGGCCGATGCGGCGGTCCTGGAACATGGCTTACTGCGCGACCTTGGCGTTCCACCGGGACAGCCAGTCCTCGCGGTGTTTCAGCTGCTGATCGGCGGGCAGGAAGTGGATCTGCGCGGCCATGTCCTCGCCATAGGTCAGGGCTTCGGCGGTTTCACCTTCCACCGACACCTGCGTGTTGACGGGGCTGTCCACCAGACCGTCGGCCAGCTTCTGCTGCACCTCGGCCGACAGCCAGAAGTCGATGAACTGCTGCGCCAGTTCCGGATCCTTCGTGCCCTTGACCATCGACAGCACGTTCATGCCGCCCGTCTGGCCTTCCTTGGGCTGCGCCCATTCCACCGGCAGGCCCAGCTTGGCGATGTTGGCCCAGCCGAAACGTCCGACCACGGCCGCCAGGATCTCCTCCTGCTGCAGCAGTTGCGGGATCTGCGACCCGCGTTCGTAGAAGGTCACCACGTCGTCCTTGTGTTCGGCCACAAGGTCGATGGCGTCGGCAAAGGTCGGATCCTCTTTCCCCAAGGCCTTTTGCAGCATCATCAGCGTGATCGGGCCTTGCGTGGTGGAGATGTTCGGAAGCGCCACATAGCCCGCCAGATCGTCCGAGAAGAGGTCGAGCCAGCTGTTCACCTGAACCTCGTCCGAACGGTAGACGATCGAGGTGCCGTAGAAGGTGTAGCCCACCGCCATCGCGTCCCCCACCGGATTGCGAGCGAAGTCGTAGATGCTGGCAAGGTTCGGCAGCGCCGCCGGATCCAGCGGCGCAAGCAGGCCCTTGGACGCCGCTTCCAGCGCGTTCGCGTCGGAAAACGCGATCACGTCCACCACGGGCGCGCCGGCATTCGCCTCCAGCTTGGCCAGACGTTCGACGCTATTGCCGGATTCCACCACCAGCTTGCAGCCGCAGCGCGCTTCGAACGGCGTGTACAACGCCTCCTGATAGGCGTCCTGGGCGATGCCATAGACGGAGATAGTCAGCGTGCGGTCCTGCGCCAGTGCAGGACCGGCCAGCGCCGTCAGGGCCAGCGCGGTGCGAAGGATCATGGGTCTCTCCTGTCGGAAGGGGGTGTTGTTGTGGATCCGCGGATCACGAGTTCGACCGGGAACAGCCGCGCGCCTTCGGCCCGGCCGGTCAGGACGTCCAGCGCGTGGTCGGCGATGGCGGCCAGATCCTGCCGCACCGTGGTCAGTTGCGGGGTGATGATGCGCCCCCAGATCACGTCGTCGAAACCGGACACGGACACGTCCTGCGGCACGCGGTGCCCCGCTTCCAGCAGGCCGTTCACGATGCCGATGGCGCAACCGTCATAGGCGGCGGCGATGGCGGTCGCGGGCCTTGTCCAAGCAAGGCCATAGGCATGCCCGCCTTCCAGCCCCGGGGGAATCAGGTCGATCGTGAAGTCCACGCCGCGGGCGCGAAACACCTCTGTCATGCCGGCCACGCGTGCCTCGCTGACATGGGAACGGGTGGTGACGCCCACGACCCGCACGTGGCGGTGGCCCAGATCGGCCAGATGTCCCGCCACCAGCCGCCCGCCCGCCCCATGATCGCAGGACGCGGTGTTGGCCGGATTGCCTTCGGCGTCCACCACCGCCAGCGCCACCGGAAGGCCCTCCAGCTGAAGGGAGGCGCCGCGCATGGGGATGACCACCAGACCGTCCACGCCCCGCGCCACGAAATCCTGCATGCGCTGCCGTTGCAGCTGCGGATCGTTCAGCGCGTCCGCCACCATGAGCGCGAGGCCCCGTGCGCGGGCCGCACGTTCGAAGGCCTGGGCAAAGCTGGCGAACAGCGGCATGGAGAAGTCGGGAACGACCATCCCGATCAGCGTGCTGCGCCCCAGACGCAGGGTGCGCGCGGCGTGGGACGGGACGTAATTCATCTCCTCCGCCATGGCGCGGATGCGTTCCACCAGCACCGCCGAAACGCGGCCCTTGCCCGTCAGCGCGTTTGACACCGTGGCGCGCGACACGCCAAGCGCATCCGCGATCCGTTTCATGGAGGGCGATTCTGACATGGTTACTCGTGTCAAAAGGATGATTTCTCGTGTAATCTACGCAGGCGAAAAGTTAAACCTTTCCGATGCGCAGCGGGCCTCCGCCCAGTTTTTATTGGTGCAGGGCCGCAAGATCGCCTAAATGGCCGAAAACCGGGGGGCGCACATGTCCGATGATATCATACGCCGCTGCGAGGCAAAGGGCCTTCGCATGACGGAGCAGCGCCGCACCCTGGCCCGTGTCCTGAACGACAGCGGCGACCACCCGGATGTGGAGGAGCTCTATGTCCGCGCCAGCGCGCTGGATCCGCGCATCTCCCTCGCAACCGTCTACCGCACCGTCAAGCTGTTCGAGGAGGCGGGCATCCTGGACCGGCTGGAATTCGGCGACGGCCGCGCCCGCTACGAGGATGCCGAGCGCGAGCATCACGACCACCTGATCGACCTGCACACCGGCGCCGTGATCGAGTTCGTGGACCCCGAGATCGAGGCGCTTCAGGAAAAGATCGCGGCCCGCCTCGGCTATCGCCTGAAGGGCCACCGGCTGGAGCTGTACGGCGTTCCCGCCAAGAAGGACTGACGTTCGCGCAAACAACCTTTCCTTGGAGTTTCCGGCCCGTTAGACACTGGGCAGGCGCCAAAGGAGGACTGGGCAATGAGCACCATCATCGACATCCACGCACGTGAAATTCTCGACAGCCGCGGCAACCCCACGGTCGAGGTCGACGTGACGCTGGAAGACGGCTCCATGGGCCGGGCCGCCGTTCCCTCGGGCGCCTCCACCGGCGCGCACGAGGCGGTGGAACGCCGCGACGGCGACGCCGCCCGCTACAAGGGCAAGGGCGTGCTGGAAGCGGTCGCCGCCGTGAACGGCGAACTGGCCGAGGAACTGGTCGGCTTCGACGCCACCGAACAGGTCGGCATCGACCGCACCATGATCGAGATGGACGGCACGCCGAACAAGTCCCGCCTGGGCGCGAACGCGATCCTGGGCGTGTCGCTGGCGGTCGCGAAGGCCGCGGCCGAATTCACGACGCAGCCCCTGTTCCGCTATGTCGGCGGCACCTCGGCCCGCGTGCTGCCGGTTCCGATGATGAACATCATCAACGGCGGCGAACACGCCGACAACCCGATCGACATCCAGGAATTCATGATCATGCCGGTGTCGGCGGACAACGTGAAGGACGCGATCCGCATGGGGTCGGAGGTGTTCCACACGCTGAAGAAGGAACTCTCGGCGGCCGGCCACAACACCAATGTGGGGGACGAGGGCGGCTTCGCGCCGAACCTGAACTCCAGCCGAGACGCGCTTGATTTCATTCTGAAATCGATCGAAAAGGCTGGTTATCGCCCGGGCGAGGACATCTTCCTCGCGCTCGACTGCGCCTCCACGGAATACTTCCGCGACGGGCGCTACGACATGAAGGGCGAGGGCAAGGTCCTGTCCTCGGCGGAGAACGTCGACTACCTGGCGGCCCTGTGCGCCGACTATCCGATCATCTCGATCGAGGATGGATGCGCCGAGGATGACTGGGACGGCTGGAAGCTGCTGACCGACCGTCTGGGCAACAAGGTCCAGCTGGTGGGCGACGACCTGTTCGTGACGAACCCCCAGCGTCTGGCCGAAGGCATCGCCAAGGGCTGCGCGAACTCCATGCTCGTGAAGGTCAACCAGATCGGCACGCTGACGGAAACGCTCCAGGCCGTGGACATGGCCCACCGCGCGCGCTTCACCAACGTCATGTCCCACCGTTCGGGCGAAACGGAAGACGCGACGATCGCCGACCTTGCCGTGGCCACGAATTGCGGCCAGATCAAGACCGGCTCGCTGTCGCGCTCGGACCGTCTGGCGAAATACAACCAGCTGATCCGGATCGAGGAGATGCTGGGCGAAGTGGCCGAATATGCCGGCCGCTCCATCCTGAAGGGCTGAGGATCGCCCTGCGGCGCGTCGGGAAGCCCCCTTCGCGCCGCACCCATCGGCCGTCCGCGGCAGCCGCCCGCGCCGATGGCTCCCGAAGGGGCCTGAGGTGCGGGCGTCACTCCCCAGCCTTGCGGTTGCCCCGCCTGCCCTCAGATCACCCGGTCAGTCTTGCGGTCACCCGTCTGCCTTTGGGTCACCCGGCCCCCGCCAGCCTTCCGGTCACCCCGCCAGTCTTCCGCCCGCGATCGCCCTCGGCACCCCGGTCGTCATCGGGGCGGAGATCGGCAGCCCCCGCGCCACGCGCACTGCGAGGAACGCGAAGGCCTGCGCCTCCAGCATGTCGCCGTCCAGGCCCACCGCCTCCACCGGATGCACGTCAAGGCCGGTGCGCGCGGCCAGCATCTGCATCAGTGTCGCGTTGTGACGCCCGCCGCCCGTCACCAGGATGCGGCTCACGGGCACCGGAAGATGCGGCAGGCCCGCCGCCACCGTGGCGGCGATCAGGGCCGTCAGCGTCGCGCAGGCATCCGCATCGGACAGATGCGCCACCCGGTCCATCACCGCTTGAAAGTCGTTTCGATCCAGTGACTTCGGCGGAAGTCTTGAGATGTAGTCATGGCCGACGAAGGCCTCCAGAACCGCTTCGTCGACCTGACCCGTCGCCGCCAGCTGCCCGCCGTTGTCCTGCGCCCAGCCCCGCCGCGCCGCGACCAGATCGTTGACGGGGGCGTTGGCCGGTCCCGTGTCGAAGGCCAGAAGCGCGCCTTCCTCCTCGGGGGAAGCCTTGCGCGGATCCACCCAGGTGATGTTGCCGACGCCGCCCAGATTCAGGAAGGCGACCGGCTGCGCCTCGTTCGTCCAGTGGGCCGCGGCGAAGTGGAAGAAGGGCGCCAGCGGCGCGCCCTGCCCGCCCTGACGCACATCCTCGGACCGGAAGTCCCAAGCCACGGGAAGGCCAAGCCGCTTTGCCAGCGCCTCGCCCGATCCGACCTGCAAGGTGCCGCGCCCGCGCGGATCATGGGCCAGCGTCTGCCCGTGAAAGCCGATCACGTCGGCGCTGTGGAAGGTCGCCAGCAGCTCGGCATGCGCCTCCTCAACCACGCGCGCGGCGGCCTCCACCGCCTCGCCTTCCCACATCCCCAGGGCCGCGCGCAGCACGGCGCGTTCCGCCCCGGAATAGGGGCGATAGCGGCTGGCCCCGAACTCCAGCACCCGCTCCCCGTCCGTCAGCACCATCGCGGCGTCCACGCCGTCCAGCGACGTGCCCGACATGGTGCCGAGCGCCCAGACCGGCCCTGAATTCAACATGGTCAAACCTCCACCCTCGGGTTATACCGCAGCCCTGCACGATATAACGCATGAGAACAACCATGACCTATCATCCCAAATCGGACTTCCTGAACGTGATGATGGCCCGCGGTTATCTGGCCGATTGCACTGATCTTCAGGGCCTCGACGAGAAACTGCGCGCGGGCACGGTGTCGGCGTATATCGGCTACGACGCGACGGCGGCCTCGCTGCATGTCGGCCACCTTCTGAACATCATGATCCTGCGCTGGCTGCAGAAGACGGGGCACCGTCCGCTGACGCTGATGGGCGGCGGCACGACGAAGCTGGGCGATCCGTCCTTCCGGTCGGAGGAACGCCCGCTGCTGACCGACGCACAGATCGGGCAGAACATCGACGGGATGAAGAAGGTCTTCGCCCGCTACCTGTCCTATGGCGAGGGTGCGACGGACGCCGTCATGCTCAACAACGCCGAATGGCTAGACAACCTGAACTACCTGACCTTCCTGCGCGAGATCGGGCGTCACTTCTCGGTCAACCGGATGCTGTCGTTTGAGTCGGTGAAGACGCGTCTGGATCGCGAACAGTCGCTGTCCTTCCTCGAATTCAACTACATGATCCTTCAGGCCTACGACTTCCTGGAGCTGCACAAGCGTTATGGCTGCGTGCTGCAGATGGGCGGGTCGGACCAGTGGGGCAACATCATCAATGGCGTGGACCTGACGCGCCGCGTGATGGACGCGCAGCTGTTCGGCCTGACCTCGCCGCTGCTGGCGACGTCGGACGGCAAGAAGATGGGCAAGTCGGCGGGCGGCGCCGTCTGGCTGAACGGCGACATGCTGGCGCCTTATGATTTCTGGCAGTTCTGGCGCAACTCGACCGACGCCGACGTGGGCCGGTTCCTGAAACTCTACACCGAACTTCCAGTGGAGGAGTGCGAGCGTCTGGGCGCCCTTCAAGGGTCCGAGATCAACGAGGCGAAGGTCATCCTCGCCAACGAGGTGACGACGCTGCTGCACGGGGCCGAGGCCGCGCAGGCCGCCGAGGCCACCGCCCGCGCCGTCTTCGAACAAGGCGGCGTCGGAGGGGAGCTGGACGTGGCGACCCTGCCACGCGACACGCTGGGCGAAGGCCTTTCCGTCGTGAAGTTCCTGGTGGAGGCGGGCCTTGTCACTTCGGGAAAGGAAGCCAAGCGGCTCGTGTCCGAAAACGGCCTGCGCTTCAACAACGACACGGTGTCCGACGCCAACATGCTGGTCACGGCCGACCTGATCGGGGCCGAACTCAAAGTCTCCATCGGGAAGAAAAAGCACCATCTCGTGCGTCTGGCCTGAACCGACCTTGTGGTCCCGCGCCGTCGCTGCATTATGTACCGTCGTGAAAACGGCAATGACAGGCACGGGACCATGACACTGAAGGCAATGCTGGCAGCCACGGCAATGATGGCGGCGCTGGCGGGGTGCGAACAGATCGACCGCTTCAAGGAGCCGCCGGTCGCCGTGGTCAGCGAACCGCAGTTCTTCGAGAACGCCTATGCGGCGCGCAGCGACGGCAAGTATTCGATCCCGGCCATTCCGGAAGACCAGATTCCGGCCGCGTATCGCCGGCAGATTGTGAATTACACAACAGCCGAAGCGCCGGGCACCATCATCATCGATCCCGCCCATGCGGTGCTGTACCTCGTGCAGCCCGAAGGCAAGGCGATCCGGTACGGCATCTCGGTCGGGCGGGACGGCTTCGGCTGGTCTGGCACGGCGGTGGTCGCGCGCAAGGCGACCTGGCCCACCTGGACCCCGCCGGCCGAGATGATCGAGCGGCAGCCGAGCCTTGAGAAATGGCGCGACGGGCAGCCGGGCGGGCCGACGAACCCGCTGGGCTCGCGCGCGCTGTACCTGTATATCAACGGCAAGGATTACGGCTTCCGCATCCACGGCACGCCGGAATGGCGCACCATCGGCAAGCGAGCCTCCTCAGGGTGCTTCCGCATGATCCAACAGGACGTGATGGACCTGTACGCACGCGTGCCCAGCGGCACCAAGGTCGTCGTGCTGACCCCCTCGGGTGAGGTTCCGACGAAGCTGACTTTGCCGCCGCCCGCGCCCGCGCCGAAACGTGCGGCCCCGAAGCCCGCGGCCACGGTGACCCCCGCCCCGGTGGAAACGACGACGCTCGATGCCTCGAAAACGCCCGAGACGGCGGATTCGCTGGTCGATGACACGGCCAAGGCGCTGGATGATGCCCCCGCCGCCGACACGACGGCCCCGGAGGATGACACGACCGGCGCCGACGCCCCGGCCCCTGCGGGTGACGCGGCACCGGAAGCCGAACCGGCCACGCCCTCGACCGTCTGGACCACGCCGCTGCGTTAAGCTCTGCCCGCAATTCGGGCGCTTCACGAATGCGCGGTCCCTTCCGGGGGACCGCGTTCCCGCTTATGTTGGACTCATTGCGGGAGAAGACCATGTCATCACGTCCAATCATCGGGATCATCGGGAACAACCAGTCGCTGCGCGAAGGCTTCAATGCCCATGTCAGCGGACATCTCGCCTCGGAAGCCGTGGCGCAGGCGGCGGGCGGCATGCCGATCGTCATCCCGTCGGACCCGCGCCTTGTGTCCACGCGCGAGCTTCTGGATCTGTGCGACGGCTTCCTGCTGACCGGCGGCCGCCCCAACGTCCACCCCGAGGAGTACGGCGAAGAGGCAACGCCCGCCCACGGTGCCTTCGACCGCCAGCGCGACGCCGTGACCCTGCCCCTGATCCGCGCCTGTGTGGAGCGTGGGCAGCCCTTCTTCGGCATCTGCCGCGGCTTTCAGGAGGTGAACGTGGCCATGGGCGGCACCCTCTGGCCCGAGATCCGCGAACTGCCGGGCCGGATGAACCACCGCATGCCCCCCGACGGCACGACCGAGGAGAAGTTCGCCCTGCGCCACGCCGTGCGCTTCACCGAAGGCGGCCCGTTCCACCGCCTTCTGGGACATACGGAGGTGATGACGAACACCCTGCACGGCCAGGGCATCAAGACGGCGGGAACGCGCGTCATCATCGACGGCCACGCGCCCGACGGCACGCCGGAGGCCATCTTCATCGACGGCGCCCCCGGCTTCACCCTGTCGGTGCAATGGCATCCCGAATGGCAGGCGGCCGTCGATCCCGTGTCGCGCCCGCTGTTTTCGGCCTTCGGGGACGCGGCGCGCGCCTGGTCCGTCGCGCGCCACGGGTTGCGCAAAAGCGCTTAGGCGTTCTGCGCCACGATCTTCGCGGCTGCGGCCATCGCCCCGGACCCGTGGGGGATGTCCAGCGCCAGCATCGCCGCCTCGATCACGCCGATGACGCCAAGGGTCATGTGGGCGTTCACATGGCCCATATGCGCCACGCGCAGGAAGCCGTGATATTCCGGGGTGGAAGGATCGGCCATGCCAAGGCCGATGCCCAGCGTCACGCCCGCCTTCTGTTCCGTCCAGCGGCGGATGGCCGTCGCATGGGGGGAACCAAAGCGCGCCGCCGTAACGGAGCGGCCGCGATGGGCGGGATCGGCCACGTTCAGCCCGATCTGCGGGTTGCCCACGCTCCACGCATCGAAGGCGGCCCAGACCGCGCGGGCCAGCGTGTCGTGGCGGTGCCAGACGGCTTCCAACCCTTCCTCCTTCAGCATGTCCAGCGCTTCCCGCAGCGCGAACAGGTGATGCGTGGGCGCGGTGCCACCGAACCGTTCGTGGAACAACCGCGGGTCGGCGCGGTGCGTCCAGTCCCAGGTCGGCGTGCGCAGATCGGACGTTCGGCCCGCCGCCAGCGCCTTGTCCGAAAACCACACGAAGCTGAGGCCAGGCGGCACCATCAGCCCCTTCTGGCTGGCCGCGACCATCACGTCGACGCCCCAAGCGTCCATCAGGAAGCGGTCGCATCCCAGCGACGCAATGCTGTCCACGGCCAGAAGCGCCGCTGATCCCGCCGCGTCGATCGCGCGGCGCACCGCCGCCACGTCGTTCAGCACCGTCGTCGCCGTGTCCACCTGCGTGACCAGCACCGCCTTCACGTCGGAATGGGCGCGCAGGGCCTCCTCCACTCGGGCGGGGTCCACGGGGGTGTTGCGGCCGAAGTCGATCACCTCGACCTCCACCCCCATGGCGCGGGCGGCGGCGGCCCAGCCCAAGCCGAAATGGCCCGTCACGCAGACCAGCGCCTTGTCCCCGCGCGAGAACATGTTGGAAATCGCCGCTTCCCACGCCGCATGGCCGTTGCCGATGTAGATCGCGACGTTCTGCGCGGTTCCGGCCACCCATTTCAGGTCGGGCACGATCCCGTTCACCATCTCGTGCAGGGCGCCTTCATAGATGTTGGGCGCGGCGCGGTGCATGGCGTTCAGAACGCGGTCCGGCATGGCGGAAGGACCGGGGATGGCAAGATAATGGCGACCGTTGGCAAGACTCATGCGACACTCCTTTGGACGCATGATCGCTACGACCGGGCGAAAGGCGCGTCAATGCCGCGCCTTGCCTCGCGCGGACGCGCAAGTTAGACCCAAGGCCCCAGACGGAGAGGCACCGTGGCCATCGAGAAGCTGAACGACACCCGTGATCCCCGCTACGCCTCGCACCGCCTGTTCGGGCGGCTGTGGAAGGGCTACCTGCGCCAGCACAAGGGTCTGATGGCGGTCGCCTTCCTTTTGATGATGGTCGAGGGGTCGACCCTTGGCGCGCTGTCCTGGATGATCAAGCCGCTGTTCGACAAGGTGTTCACGCCCGAAGGCGCGGGCGCGCTGGTCTGGGTGGGGCTGGGGATCTTCGGGCTGTTCGCCCTGCGGGCCACGACCTCGATCCTGTCGAAGGTGGTGATGACGCGCATCTCGCAGAAAAGCTCCACCGCGATGCAGGCAGACCTGCTGCGCCACATGCTGACGCTGGACCAAGACTTCTTCCAGGTGAACAGCCCCGGGCAACTGATCGAGCGCGTCCAGGGCGACACCTCGGCCGTTCAGGGGGTCTGGTCCTCGGTCATCGCGGGTCTGGGCCGGGACGCGATCTCGCTTGTCGGGTTGCTGGTGGTGGCGCTGAACATCGACGTGCACTGGACCCTGGCCGCCCTGATCGGGGCGCCGCTGCTGATCCTGCCCGCGATCGTGGTGCAGCGCTACATCCGCAAGAAGGTGAACCAGTCGCGGGCGCAATCGGGCCTGCGCGCCACCCGCCTGGACGAGATCTTCCACGGCATCCAGGCGATCAAGCTGAACCGGATGGAGAATTACCAGATCGGCCGGTTCCGGTCGATCGTGCGGAAGCTGGTGCGCAACGGCATCAAGACCGCCGCCAGCCGCGCGGCGATGCCCGCGCTGGTCGACTTGATCACCGGCCTTGGCTTCTTTGCCGTGCTGATGCTGGCGGGGCGCGAGATCGTGGCCGGAGAGCGCACGGTGGGGGAATTCATGTCCTTCTTCACCGCCATGGCCCTGACCTTCCAGCCGATGCGCCGCTTGGGCGACCTGTCGGGCTTCTGGCAGGTGGCTGCCGCCAGCCTGACCCGCATCTTCCGGCTGTTCGACCTGCAACCGGCGCCCCGCCCTGTACCGACGGCCGTGCCGAAGAACACGCCCCCGCAGATCGAATTGCGCGACGTGCATTTCGCCTATACCGACCTTCCAGTGCTGAACGGCGCCAGCTTTACCGCCAAAGCCGGGAAGATGACGGCGTTGGTGGGCGCGTCGGGCGCCGGCAAAAGCACCGTGTTTCACCTGCTCACCGGCCTTGCCCAGCCCACATCCGGAGAGATCCTGATGGACGGCGTCGACATCTCCCGCTTCTCGCTGGAGGATCTGCGCGGGCAGTTCGCGGTCGTGTCGCAGGACAGCGCCCTGTTCGATGAAACCATCCGCGAAAACGTGGTTCTGGGCCGGAAGATCCCCGACGAGAAGCTGCACGCCGCGCTGGACGCCGCCCATGTGACGGAGTTCGTGAAGAACCTGCCCGCCGGCGTCGAAAGCCCCGCGGGCCCGCGCGGCTCCGCCTTGTCGGGTGGCCAGCGGCAACGGGTCGCCATCGCGCGGGCCCTGATCTCCGACACGCCGGTGCTGCTGATGGACGAGGCGACCTCCGCCCTCGACGCGCAGTCCGAGGCGGTGGTGGCCAGCGCCCTGGCGCAGCAAAGCCACGGCCGCACGATGCTGGTGATCGCCCACCGCCTGTCCACCATCCGCGAGGCCGACAGCATCGTCGTGATGGACCAGGGCCGGGTGGTCGACCAGGGCACGCATGACGATCTTCTGCGGCGGGGCGGCATCTATGCCGACCTGTACCGCCTTCAGTTCAAGGACCAGGCCTGATGCGCACGATCTGGAGCGTGACCGGCGCCGACCGGCTCGATTTCCTGCAGAACCTCGTGACGAACAACGTCGCGCGGCTGACGCAGGACGGCATCGTCTGGGCAGGCCTCCTGACCCCGCAGGGCAAGTATCTGGCCGACTTCTTCGTGGTCCGTCAGGAAGACGCGCTGCTGATCGACATCGCGGATGGCATCGCCGACGCCACGCTGCGCCGGCTGACCATGTATCGCCTGCGGGCCGACGTGCAGATCGCTCCCTCCGGCCTGCAGGTCCGCCGCGGCGTGGATCGGGCCCCGCCCGGTGCCTTCGCCGACCCGCGCCATCCGGCCATGGGCTGGCGCCTCTACGGCACCGGGGCGGACACCTCCATCCTCGACTGGGACGCCCTTCGGGTGGAACATGTGGTGCCGGAAACCGGGATCGAACTGACGCCCGACACCTTCATCCTGGAAGCGGGGTTCGAGCGTCTGCACGGCGTCGATTTCCGCAAGGGCTGCTATGTCGGGCAGGAGGTGACGGCCCGCATGAAGCACAAGACGGAGCTTCGCAAAGGCCTGCTGCGGGTTCGAATCAACGGGGCGGCCCCGGTGGGAACGCCGATCCTGTCGGGCGACCGTGTGGCGGGAACCCTGTTCACGCAGTCGGGCGATCGGGCCATCGCCTATCTGCGCCATGACCGGACGGAGGGTCTTGTGGCCGGGGGCGCGAAAATCAGCGTCGATTGACCAGATTTTTCTTGGCCTTGGCGTCCGGAACCTTACGTCATCCGGCGCTGTCGGATATTCGCGCTCTGGTTGATGCAACGGGGCAACAGAATTCGGCGCATGCGCCTGAGACGATAAAAAAACGTTCCGGCATCCGCGGCCCCCGCTGTAAAAGACATGCAGAGTTTCCGCGCTTGACCGTGAACGAGGACATTGGAGCTAAGATGATGATCAGCCGTTACGCCGCCCTGGGCCTCGGGCTTGTTGGCCTGACCGCCACCCCCCTCTTCGCCGGCGGACCCGTGGTTCCCGCCCCCGAGCCTGTTGTCGTGGCCCCCGCGCCCGTCGTGGTGGCCTCCTCGCCGCTGTTCGCAGGCGGCTATGCGGGTGCCGGCATCGGATACGCCTTCGGCGGTTCGGACACCGTGGGCGTGCGCCCCTTCTCCGACGACGTGGGTGATGTGGAGCTTAGCGGTCCAATGGCCGAACTCCATGCCGGCTACCGCTGGCAGCAGGCGGGCAGCAACCTCGTTTACGGCGTGGAGGCTATGGTCTCCGGTGGAGAGATCAGCGACGACATCGAAGGCTCCGCCGACGGCGTCGACTTTGACGCTGAGTCGAAGATGAAGTGGACGGCTGAACTGCGCGGTTCGCTGGGTTACACCGTGCGTCCGGACACTCTGCTGTACGGCTTTGCCGGCTACACGGTTGGTCGCTCCGAATATACGGTGTCCAGCGATGCCGGGATCATCGACGAGAGCAACAACATGGACGGCTATGTGGCCGGTGTGGGCGTCGAGCGTCTGCTGAACGACCGCTGGTCGCTGCGCGGAGAATACAAGTACAGCAACTTCGGCAAGGACGAGCTGGAGTCGGGGAACGACCTGTATAGAACGAGCAACACGCCGGAATATCATCTGGTCAACGTCGGCTTCAACTACCGCTTCTGATCTACGTCTTGCGCGAACCATCGACGGCCCCGCATCTGCGGGGCCGTTTTTTCATGCGGGATGTTTACAATCGCCCGCACCTGTCACAGTGTCCCGGGGCCTGCTGGCCCGGACGTCCATGACACGAACACCCATCGACCTGCCCCCTTTGCCCGCCTGCATCAGCCGCGGCACGCTGATCGACACGTATCACGGCCCCCTTCCGGTCGAGGATCTGGTGATCGACGATCAGGTCATGACGCGCGACGAAGGCTTCTGCCCCGTGCGCTGGATCGGCTGCTTCCGGGCCGAGGCGCGGGGCCGCCTGTCCCCCGTCCGCATCGCGCCCGGCGCCCTTGGCAACAACCGCAGCCTCATCGTGTCGCAGCATCAGCTTCTGCTGCTGAACGACTGGCGGGCGGAACTTCTGTTCGGAGAGCGCGAGGTCCTTGCCCCCGCCCGCGCCCTTGTGAACGAGGACACGATCTGGATCCAGGAAGGAGGCGTGATCGACTATTACGCGATCCTGATGGACCGCCACCAGATCCTGTACGTGGAGGAGGCCTTTGCCGGCAGCCTCCAGCCCTCAAGCCCCGGATGCGAGGTCATGGGGCCGGAACTGGCCACGCAGATGCGCATCGCCGCGCAGGACACGGGCAGCGACCGCGCGGCGCGCCTGGTCCTGAAGCCGTTCGAGGTGCGGGCCATGCGAAATTACATCGAATGATCCCCGCCCGTTGCCGCGCCCGGCCGATTGTGCCAGAACGAAGGGGACGTGCAACCGATCGACAAGTGTGTGCCATGCCCGATTTCGCCGCCCGCCGGACCGTGATGGTCGACTCCCAGATCCGTCCTTCGGATGTGACCAAGTATTCGATCATCGACGCCATGCTGAACGTCCCCCGCGAATGCTTCGTGCCGGACGGCCGGGAAGAGGTGGCCTATCTGGGCGAGAACATTCCCCTGTCCCGCGGCCGCGTGCTTCTGGACCCGCGCTGCTTTGCCAAGCTGCTGGACGCGCTGGATGTCCAGCCGAACGAGGTGGCGCTGGATGTGGGCGCGGGCCTTGGCTACTCGACCGCCGTGCTGGCCCGGCTGGCGGAAGCCGTGATCGCGGTGGAGGATGAATTCGCCGCCGAGGCGGAACGTCGTCTGTCGGACATGGGCGTGGACAATGCCGTCGTGATATCCGGCACCCCGGCCGAGGGTGCGCGCCGTCATGGCCCCTATGACGTGATCCTGGTGGAAGGCGGCGTCGAACAGGTGCCGTCCGCCCTGACGGATCAGCTGAAGGATGGCGGCCGGATCGGCGCGCTGTTCATGGAAGGCAATCTTGGCGTGGCCCGCATCGGCTATCGCGCCGAAGGGGTGATCAGCTGGCGCCCCATCTTCAACGCCTCGGCCCCCGTCATGCCGGGCTTTGCGACGGTCCGCCAGTTCGCCTTGTGAACACCGGCGGTCACCCACGGGAACGGAGGCTTCGATGACCGATCGTCTGGTGGAACCGCAGGTCGAGGATGTTCTCGGCTCCATCCGCAGGCTCACGGCGGGCGTTCCGGCGGAAGCCGCACCCCTGCCCCCGCTTGTGCTGACACCCCAGCAGCGGGTCTATCCCGAACACGGTGCGGATGCCTCTGACGGCGTCCACGACCGCCTGGCCCCCATCGACGAGGAGGTTCTTCACGACCTCGTCCGCGAGTTGCTGAGCGAGGAGCTGCAAGGGCCGTTCGGCGAGAAGATCACCCGCAACATCCGCAAGATGGTCCGGGCCGAGATCGGCCGCGCCCTTGCGGAACGTGACATGAAATGACAACGCCCCGGCCAAAGGCCGGGGCGTTTGTCGAAAGACGGGGCAGAACCGATCAGGCGGCTTCGGCCTGATCCAGCTCCAATGCGTGACGGCGCTCGCTTTCCTCGCGCGACAGCGCAACGGAAGTGCGGATGCCCTTGGCCACGAACTCCATCAACCCCTTGACCACACGTTCGTTCGGGTCGATCCCGGCGCAGGACAAAACTTCACGTCCGTCACGCGAACGTGCCCAGCGGGCGATCTGGTCGGGGCCGTTGCCATACTTCTTGTCGTCCGCAATCGCGTCGTCCAGAGCGGCCAACACCACCGCAGCAAACAGCTTGCGTGCACGTTGCCCTTGTTCGAAATTGAAGGCAGTGCTGTCTACGAAATCGGCCATCGGTTTTCCTGTTCTTGCTCTTGCGTCTCTGGCGTTGGGTGGGGATACGCCGAATGGCCCTGCGGGAGCACTACGGATTTGGAACCCCCGTCATGCATTTGGTGCATGACGGTCCGCGTGCACCACAATCTGGGCCAAGACGCTCACATCACAAGGCCCGCATATAACCTGTCATTGGAATCGATCAAGAACCAACAGGGGCAATTTTCATTTATCGTTTACAATTGGCAACCATGACGGGGCCCGTCAGAGGCGCTTTTCTTTTCACCCACCGCCCCTTACCCTGCGCCAAAACCACAGGGGAGAAACAGATGAAACGTATCCTTCTTGCCACCGCAGCCAGCGCCCTGGTCGCCGCCGCCGCGCAGGCCGAGGACGTCAAGGTCGGGGTGATCTTCGGCTATACCGGCCCGCTGGAATCGATCACCCCCGGCATGGCCGCGGGCGCGGAGCTTGCGCTGAAGGAAGCCAGCGAATCGGGATCGTTCCTCGACGGCTCCACCCTGACGCCGGTGCGCGCGGATTCGACCTGCGTGGACGCGACGGCCGCCACCGCCGCCGCCGAACGTCTGGTCACGGCCGAAGGCGTGAAGGCGATCATCGGCGGCGACTGTTCGGGCGTGACGGCGGCGATCCTGCAGAACGTGTCCCGCCCGAACGGGATCGTGCAGATCTCCCCCTCCGCCACCTCCCCCGGCCTCAGCCAGACCGAGGATGACGGCCTGTTCTTCCGCACCGCCCCCTCCGACGCCCGTCAGGGTCAGGTGATGGCGGACATCATCAGCGAACGCGGCATCAAGTCCGCCGCCGTGACCTACACCAACAACGACTATGGCAACGGTCTGGCCAACAGCTTCGCCGAGGCGTTCAAGGCCAAGGGTGGCGAAATCACCATTCAGGCCGCGCATGACGACGGCAAGGCCGATTACTCGGCCGAGATCGGGGCCCTGTCCTCGGCCGGAGGCGAAATTCTGGTGGTCGCGGGCTATGTCGACCAGGGCGGCCGCGGCATCGTCCAGGGCGCGCTGGACACCGGCGCCTTCGACACCTTCTATTTCCCCGACGGGATGTATGGCCAGTCGCTGCTGGACACCTTCGGCTCGGACCTCGACGGCTCGTTCGGCGATCTTCCGTCGGCCGAGGGCGAGGATGCGCAGCTGTTCCAAGGTTTGGCCAAGGAGGCGGGATTCGACGGCACCTCCACCTATACGGGCGAAAGCTATGACGCGGCGGCGCTGGTCCTGCTGGCGATGCAAGCCGCGAAGTCCAGCGATCCGGCCACCTACAAGACCCATGTCTTCGACATCGCCAACGCCCCCGGCGAGAAGATCCGTCCGGGTGAGCTGGACAAGGCCCTGAAGCTGCTGTCCGACGGGCAGGACATCGACTATGTCGGCGCGACCAATGTGGAACTGGTCGAACCCGGCGAAAGCCGTGGCACCTTCCGCGAATACGCCATCAAGGGCGACGCATTCGAGACTGTCGGTTTCCGCTGATATCGTCTATGAGCGTCTGAAAATGGCCCGGCGATTTGCCGGGCCATATCCATTCATGCACCGCGCACGGACCCCCGTTTGCGGCTTTCGGGGGAAGACATGCTGACCGTCGAAAACCTTCACAGGCATTTCGGCTCGTTCCGTGCGGTCAACGGCGCGTCGCTGGAGATCGAGAAAGGATCGATCACCGGGTTGATCGGGCCGAACGGGGCGGGAAAATCCACCCTGTTCAACGTGATCGCCGGGCGGTTGCCGCCCACCTCGGGCCGCGTCCTCATGGACGGGCGCGACATCACGGGCCTGCCCCCGCACGAGCTGTTCCACCGCGGGCTGCTGCGCACCTTCCAGATCGCCCATGAATTCGGCTCCATGACGGTACGCGAAAACCTGATGATGGTGCCCGCCCGTCAGGCGGGGGAAACGCTGGTCAACGCCTGGTTCCGCCGTGGCCGCATCAAGGCCGAGGAACGTGCCCTGCGCGACAAGGCGGACGAGGTTCTGGACTTCCTGACCATCAGCCACATCGCGGATGAAAAGGCCTCCAACATTTCGGGCGGGCAGAAGAAGCTGGTGGAGCTGGGCCGCACCATGATGGTGGACGCGCGCATCGTCTTTCTGGACGAGGTGGGCGCGGGCGTGAACCGCACCCTCCTGAACACCATCGGCGACGCGATCGTGCGGCTGAACCGGGAACGCGGCTACACCTTCTGCGTGATCGAGCATGACATGGATTTCATCGGCCGCCTGTGCGACCCGGTGATCGTGATGGCCGCGGGCGAGGTTCTGGCCAAGGGCTCCGCCGCCGACATCATGAAGAACGAGGCGGTGATCGAGGCCTATCTAGGCACCGGCCTGAAGAACAAGGTGGCGCATGGCTGACCCCTTCCTGATCGGCGAAAGCATGACCGGCGGCTACGGCGCCGCCAACATCCTGCACGGCTGCACCATCGCGGTCGAAAAGGGTGAGATCGCGGTCATCGTCGGCCCCAACGGTGCCGGCAAGTCCACGGCGATGAAGGCCGTCTTCGGCATGCTGCGCCTGCGCGGCGGCCATATCCGGCTGGAGGGGGAGGACATCACCGCCCTGTCCCCGCAGGACCGCGTGGCCAAGGGCATGGCCTTCGTGCCGCAGACCCACAACATCTTCGGATCCATGTCCGTGCAGGAGAACCTTGAGATGGGCGCCTTCCTGCGCCGCGACGACATCCGCCCGACGATGGAGATGGTCTATGACCTGTTCCCCATCCTGCGCGACAAGCGCCACCAGCCGGCGGGCGAACTGTCGGGCGGCCAGCGCCAGCAGGTGGCCGTCGGCCGCGCGCTGATGACGCGGCCGAAGGTGCTGATGCTGGACGAACCCACGGCGGGCGTGTCCCCCATCGTCATGGACGAACTGTTCGACCGCATCATCGAGATCGCGCGCACCGGCATCTCCATCCTGATGGTCGAACAGAACGCCCGGCAGGCGCTGATGATCGCCCACAAGGGCTACGTCCTCGTTCAGGGGGCGAACCGTTTCACCGGCACGGGGGCCGAGCTTATGGCCGACCCCGAGGTGCGCCGGACCTTCCTCGGGGGCTGACATGGACCTTCTGAACGCCCTTGTGGCCTTTGCCAACTTCGTCTTCGTACCTGCCGTCGCCTATGGCGCGCAGCTTGCGCTTGGCGCGCTTGGCGTGACGCTGATCTACGGCATCCTGCGCTTTTCGAACTTTGCCCATGGCGACACGATGGCCTTCGGGACGATGTGCACCATCCTGGTCACCTGGGGCCTGCAAAGCTGGGGCATCGGGCTGGGGCCGCTGCCCACGGCTCTTCTGGCCCTGCCCATCGGTATCGCGGTGACGGGCCTGTTCCTCGTGGCAACCGATCGCACCGTCTATCGCTTCTATCGCCGCACACGCGCCGCTCCGGTCATCCTGACCATGGTGTCGCTGGGCGTGATGTTCGTGATGAACGGGCTGGTGCGCTTCATCATCGGTGTGGACAGCATCGATTTCGCCGATGGCGCCCGCTTCCTTGTCAACGCCCGCGACTTCCGTGACGCGACGGGCCTCGACGAGGGGCTGGCCATCCGGTCCACGCAGGCGATCACGATCGTGATCGCGGCCATCGCGATGGCGCTCTTGTTCTGGTTCCTGAACCGCACCCGCACCGGCAAATCCATGCGCGCCTTTTCCGACAACGAGGATCTGGCCCTGCTGTCGGGCATCAACCCCGAACGCGTGGTGACGGTGACCTGGCTGATCGTGGCCGCGCTGGCGACGACGGCGGGCGTCCTTTATGGACTGGACAAAAGCTTCATGCCCTTCACCTATTTCCAGCTTCTGCTGCCGATCTTCGCGGCGGCGGTGGTCGGCGGCCTTGGCAGCCCCATCGGCGCGGTGGCCGGCGGCTTCGTCATCGCCTTTTCCGAGGTGGCGGTGACCTACGCCTGGAAGAAGGTCGCGGGCTACGCGCTGCCCGAAAGCCTTCAGCCCGACGGCCTCGCCCAGCTTCTGTCCACGGATTACAAGTTCGCGGTCAGCTTCGCGATCCTTGTGCTTGTGCTTCTGTTCCGGCCCACGGGGCTGTTCCGGGGGAAATCGGTATGATGCGTCCTGTTCTTCTGTTCGTTCTGATGGCGGCCCTGTTCGTCGTCACCGGTATCACGCAAAGCTGGTCGGTCGCGCTGACCATCCTGAACATGGGGGTCGTGTCGGCCATCATGGCACTGGGCGTGAACATGCAATGGGGCTATGCGGGCCTGTTCAACATCGGCGTGATGGGCTTTGCCGCGCTTGGCGGCCTTGCCGTCGTGCTGACCGCAACCCCTCCGGTCGAGGGCGCGATGGCCGCAGGCGGCTGGCGCATCCTTGGCGCGCTGGCCGTGGGGCTGGCCGCGCTGGTGGCGGCCGTGCAGGCGTGGCGGCGTATGGGGCGTGGGCGCGGGGTCGCCGTGCTGGTCATTGTGGTGGCGGGCTTCATCCTGTTCCGCCACATCTTCGACGCCGGCGTGGCGGGGGTGGAGGCGATCAACCCCACCGTCCAAGGCAACATCGGCGGTCTGGGCCTGCCCGTCTGGATGGCCTGGCCGGTGGGCGGGCTTCTGGCGGCCATCGCCGCCTGGGGCATCGGCAAGACGGCCCTTGGCCTGCGGTCGGACTACCTCGCCATCGCGACCCTCGGCATCGCCGAAATCGTCCTCGCCGTCATGCGGAACGAGGAGTGGCTGGCCCGGGGCGTGAAGAACGTCATCGGCCTGCCCCGCCCGGTGCCGTACGAGGTGGACCTTCAGCAAAGCGCGGGCTTCGTGTCCTGGGCGCAGGGGTATGGGTTCGATCCCGTCGCCGCGTCGTCCATCGTGGTGAAGCTGGGCTATCTGGGCCTGTTCGCACTGGTGCTGGCGCTGGTGATGCTGCTGGCCGAACTGGCGTTGAAATCGCCCTGGGGCCGGATGATGCGCGCCATCCGTGACAACGAGATCGCGGCCGACGCCATGGGCAAGAACGTCAAGGCCCGGCATCTGCAGATCTTCATCATCGGATCCGCCGTGATCGGGATCGCGGGCGCGATGATGACTACGCTGGACAGCCAGCTGACGCCCGCCAGCTATCAGCCGCTGCGCTACACCTTCCTTGTGTGGGTCATGGTGATCGTGGGCGGGTCGGGCAACAACTGGGGCGCGATGCTGGGCGGCTTCCTGATCTGGTGGCTGTGGGTGATGGTGGAGCCGATCGGCCAGGGTGTCCTGTCCGCCATGACGGCCCCCATGGCCGATGGCTGGCTGAAGGCGCATCTTCAGGAAGGTGCCGCGCATATGCGGCTGCTGACCATGGGCGTGATCCTGCTTCTGGTACTGCGCTTCAGCCCGCGCGGCCTGATCCCGGAACGTTGAAGGCGAAATCCCGCCCCGACGCCGTTCCCGCCCTGCAAGATGCCGCCGAACCCCGGCGGCATCGCTTTACGGCAAGGCTCAGGCTGGTAGCGTGCCCGCATGACAGCACAGAACGGAGCAGTCTTTTGAACGCACGCAACCTTATCGCCGCCCTCGTGGCCTCCCCCCTTCTGGCCGGCGCCGCGCTGGCGCAGGAGGCCACCATCCCGCAGATGAGCATGGAGGACGCCTATGCCGCCGCGCAGAACCAGCTGGGCGTTCTGGAATATTGCCAAACCAAGGCCAGCGTCGGGAACGAGGTCATCGATACGCAGAACCGCCTGCTGGGCATGATCCCCACGCCGTCCGACACGCGCGAAGCGATCGACGCCTATCAGAAGGGCAAGACGGGCACCGTGGCGTCGATGGGGCAGGAAGTGGCGCTGGCCGACGTGGCGCAGCAGCGGTCCACCAGCGAGGAAAGCCTGTGCCAGCAGATGGCGCAGCTTGTGACGCAGGCCGGCGACCAGATCCCGCCGGGCTGAGCGTGACGCGTTCCCGAAGGGGATCGCCTATTCGTCGTCGTGCCGGGTGCGGATCGCCCGCACGATGACGAAAACGGCGAAGATCGCTGCCGCAAGGCAGATGATGCCCGCGGCCCAGAAGCCGTAGAAGAAGATATAGCCCATCGCCGTGTCGGACATCCGCGCCTCCGTTGCCTTTGGCCCTGTCTAGGGCGAATGCCGGGCCGGAACAATGGGGCCACCTGACGCAAGGCTTGCCCTTCCGCCCCCGTCCGCCCAAACTGCCCCGACTTTGGATGGAGAGGCCTGATGAGCGAAATCAAACGCATCGACTGCGGCAAGAGGATGAGCGAGGCCGTGATCTGCAACGGCGTCGCATGGCTGGCCGGCCAAGTGGGCAACGGCGCCACGGTGGCCGAACAAACGCAGGATGCGCTGGCCGAAGTGGACGCCCTTCTGACCCGCATCGGCAGCGACCGCACGAAGATCCTGTCGGCCCAGATCTGGCTGGCCGACATCGCCGATTTCGAGGAGATGAACGGTGTGTGGGACGCCTGGGTCGTTCCCGGTCACACCCCGGCCCGCGCCACCGGCGAAGCCAAGCTTGCCAGCGCGCAGTACCGGGTGGAGATCATCGTGACTGCGGCCGTCTGATCACCGCAGAAAATCGACCAGCTGGCGGGTGGAGCCGTCCTTGCCTTCGGCGGAGGCGCCTTCAAGGATCGGCTGCAACGCCAGCGCCAGCTCCTTGCCCAGTTCCACCCCCCACTGGTCGTAGGAGTTGATGCCGAGGATCACGCCTTCCACAAAGACGCGATGTTCGTACAGCGCCACGATCTGGCCCAGCACGAAGGGCGTCAGCTTCAGATAGCACAGCGTCGTCGACGGGCGGTTGCCGGGGAAGACGCGGTGGCGGGCCTGGCGGTCCAGTTCCGGCCCTTCCAGGCCCTTCTTGCGCTGGATCTCCGTCGCCTGCTCCAGCGACCGGCCACGCAGCAGCGCCTCGGACTGGGCCAGGCAGTTGGCGACCAGCAGGCGGTGCTGATGGGCCAGTTCCGGCTCATGCCCTTCACGCCCCACAAGGAATTCGCAGGGGATGACGCGCGTGCCCTGATGGATCAGCTGATAGAAGGCGTGCTGGCCGTTGGTGCCAGGCTCGCCCCAGACGACGGGGCCGGAATGGACCGCAAGGTCCACGCCGTCCATCGACACGCGCTTGCCATTCGATTCCATCTCCAACTGCTGAAGATAGGCCGGAAGCCGCGCCAGACGCTGTTCATAGGGCAGCACCGCCCGCGTGGCATAGTCGCAGATCTGGTTGTGCCAGATGCCGACCAGCGCCAGCAGGACGGGCAGGTTTTTCGACAGATCCGCATCACGGAAATGCGCGTCCATCGCGGCGCCGCCGGCCAGAAACTCGTCGAACTCCTCCGGTCCGATGGCGAGCATCAGGGCGAGGCCGATCGGGCCCCACATGGAATAGCGCCCGCCGACCCAATCCTCGAACCCGAAGACGCGGGACGGATCGATGCCGAAGGCGGCCGTCTTGTCGGCCGCGGTGGACACGGCGGCGAACTGGGTCGCAGGTTCGGCCACGCCTTGGGCCATCCACGCCTTGGCGGTTTCGGCGTTGGTCATCGTCTCAATCGTGGTGAAGGTCTTGGAGGCGACGATCACCAGCGTGGTGGCCGGATCCAGCCCCTTCAGGACATCGGCGATATGCGCCCCGTCCACGTTCGACACGAAATGCGTGCGCAGGTCCTCGGCATAAGGGGACAGGGCGATGGCGGCCATGGCCGGGCCAAGGTCCGACCCGCCGATGCCGATGTTCACCACGTCGGTGATGCGCCCGCCCTGCCCGGCAAAAGCGCCGCTGCGCACGTCGCGCGCGAAAGCCTGCATCCGGGCATGCGTTTCGCGCAGCGCCACGGTCACGTCCACGCCGTCCACCAGGACGGGGTCGTTCATGTTGCGCAGCGCGGTGTGCAGGACGGCGCGATGCTCCGTCTCGTTGATGCGCGCGCCCGAAAACATCGCGTCGCGCTTCGTGGCAAGGTCCGCCCCTTCGGCCAGCTGCAGCAGCAGGTCCAGCCCCGTGTCGCAGATGTTCGTCTTGGAAAAGTCGAACAGAAGCCCGTCCGCGCGGGCCGAGAACGCCTTTGCCCGGTTGTCGTCGAACAGGGTCAGGATGGGACGGTCCGCGACCATCCGGTGATGGTCGCGCAGGGCCTGCCAGTCGTTCATGGAAGTCTCCTCATTCGGCCCAGTGGACCGCGATGTCGTTCAGGAAGGCGCGGATCGGCGCTTCCGTGGGGGATAGCTTTTCCGCCCGTTCCAGCGCGGCGCGCTTTTCGGGGCCGGTGATCAGCAGATGCGAATAGATGGCCTGTTTCAGTGGCCGCGCCGTCAGGGTGATGCGCGCCTCTCCGGCCCCCTCGGCCCGCATGGGCAGAAGTATGGGGGCCTTGTCGGACAGCGCCTCCTCCAGCCGGTCGGCGCCGGGGAAGAGGGACGCCGTGTGCATGTCCGTGCCCATGCCCAGCAGCAGGACTGAGATGGGAAGATGCGGCTCCACCCCCTCGATCAGGGCATCCATTGCGTCTTCGGGCTGTTCGGTCGGGGCATGGAGGGGCGCGAAATTGGCGGCGGCCGCGCGGCCCGTCAGCAGGCGCTGGCGCAGCAGGCGGGTGTTCGACCGCGCGTTGTCCTCGGGCACCCAGCGTTCATCGTTCAGGAAGACGGTGACGTTTTCCCAGTCCAGATCCACGCCCGACAGCGTGTCGAAGATCGGACCCGGCGTGCTGCCGCCCGGAACGCACAGGCTCGCCCGCCCCTCGCGCCGCAGGACGTCGCCCAACTGGCTCGCAATCTTGTTGGCCAGGCGCAGATACAGGAACTCGCGATCCGGATAATCGTGAAAGTTCATTCGTGGATCTCCCTCCAGCGACGGCCGTCGCGATGCAGAAGCATCAACGCATCTTCCGGCCCCGAGGTTGCAGGTTCATAGGCGTGGGGACGGTCGCCGCGCTTTTCCCAGCCTTCGATGATCGGGTCGGCCCAGGCCCAGGCGGCCTCCACCTCGTCGCCGCGCATGAACAGGGTCTGGTTGCCGCGGATCACGTCCATGATCAGGCGTTCGTAAGCGTCGGGGATGTCTTCGCCATCCGCGCCCAGCGCCTTGGCAAAGGACATGTCCAGCGGCACCTGCGTCAGGCGCATCCCGCCCGGCCCCGGTTCCTTGATCATGACCTTCAGGTTGATTCCCTCGTTCGGTTGAAGGCGGATCACCAGCACGTTCTGGCGGCCTTCCTCGGGATCGTCGAAGATGGAATGCGGCGGACGGCGGAAGAAGACCGCGATTTCCGACGTGCGGGCGCGCAGGCGCTTGCCGGTGCGCAGATAGAAGGGCGTGCCCTTCCAGCGCCAGTTGGAGATTCCGACCTTCAGCGCCACAAAACTTTCCGTCCGGCTGTCGGGATTCTCGGAATCCTCCAGATATCCTGGTTTGCCGCCGCCGGCCTTGTATTGCCCGCGCACGATGCTTTCGGGCCGCACCGGTTCCAGCGCGCGGATGACCTTCAGCTTCTCGTCCCGCACGGCATCGGGGTCGAAGTGGTAGGGCGGCTCCATCGCGATCAGGCACAAAAGCTGCATCATGTGGTTCTGCACCATGTCGCGCATCGCGCCCGAGGTGTCGTAGTAGGCCCCCCGCCCGTCCACGCCCACGGTTTCGGCCACAGTGATCTGCACGTGGTCGATGTATTCGGTCTTCCACAGCGGTTCGAACAGGATGTTGGCGAAGCGGACGGCCATCAGGTTCTGGACCGTTTCCTTGCCCAGATAATGATCGATCCGGTAGATCTGCTGTTCCGTGAAATGTTCGGCCAGCGTGGCGTTCAGCTTCCGGGCCGAGACGAGATCCTTGCCAAAGGGCTTTTCCACCACGATCCGGCTTTGCGCATCCGCGATGTCGAACTGGTGCAGCCGTTCCGCCAGCGCGCCGAATAGCGACGGCGCGACCGAGAAGTAGAAGGCGTGGATCTTGCCCGGTCGCATTTCGGCTGCAAGCTCGGGCCAGCCGGCGTCGCCGGTCGCGTCGATCTGGACGTAGCGGACATGGCCAAGGAAGTCCTGCAACGTCTTCGCGTCGCGCTTGCCTTCGGGCAGGAACTCCTCCACCGCGGCGCGGATCATTTCGCGGAACTGCTCGCCGTCCATCTCGGACCGGGCGGCGCCGATGATGCGGCTGTCCTCGGGGATCTGTCCGGCCAGATAGCGGCGGTACAGGCTGGGAAGGATCTTGCGGCGCGCAAGATCGCCCGTCCCCCCAAAAATCACCAGGTCGAAAGGATCCACCGGGATCGTGCGCGAGACCATGAGCATCCTCCAGCCGGTCAATTCCTTGAACCGCGCGCCGTTGGCGGGCCACGCGATCCACCGGACCATAGGAACTGCCGTGCCGCCCCGCAAGCGGTTGATGCGCAACCTCGATACCGCCCGGCGCAGGGCGGCCCGCCGGCAGACGAAGGCGATCCGGGGCAGCTTTCTGCGGCCGGTTCGGAACCTTACGCTTCACAGCCTTGTTTCCAGACCGAACACTGCACCAGACCCGAGGACTGACCATGGCCGATCTGCACAAGAAGGGACCGAAACGTCCCACGAAAGTGATCTACATCATCGCGGCGATCGTGGCGGTCATCATCGTCACCATCTTCGTCGGCATGAACGTGTCGCACACGAACGACATGCAGGACTCGCAGGAACAGAACCAGACGCCAAACGGTCAGGGCGTCGATCCGAACCGCTGACACTCCGCATCCACAGCCCGCATCACACAGCCCGAAAGGACACCGCCATGGTCGAAGGTCTCTTCCACGCGCATTTCTCCACCGACAAGGATCAGGGGGATGGCGTGGCCTATCTTCAGGATGGCAAGCTGCATGGAGGGGACTCCGCCATGTATTACCGCGGCACCTATTCGCTGGACGGCGACCGGTTCGAAGCGGACCTGGAAGTCGGCTGTCACACCCAGAACACGCCCATCACCTCCATCACCGGGGCAGAGGCGGCGCGCCACAAGATCAGCGGCACGGTTCAGGGCGACAAGATTGTGTGCAAGGCACAGACCGACCAGTCGCCAAGCGTGGAACTGGATCTGGTCCTGACGCCGATCGGATGACAGGATCCGTCCGTGGGGCACCGGATGCCCCACGGACCGCGACGTCGAAACTTTTCGCGGCGTTGCAACATTTCGCGCCTTGGGCAGTTAGACCTTAACTACAACAGGACTGCCAACCCATGAAACTCGCATTCACCCTCCTCGCCCTTGGCCTGTTCGCAGGCGCCTCCGCCACCGCCGGCCTGACGGAACATGACGACACCTGCGAAACGCTGGTCGTGTCGCAAGTGATCTTCGATCATTCGTGCTGACGGTCCGTCCCGCCTTCAGCCGGCCGGGCAGCCGCCTTCAAACCCGATGACAACATCCGTGGCCGCCTCCCCCACGGGGGCGGGCGTGTCGGGATTCGCTTCAAGCGCCGTCCGCAGGCTCGCCACATAGGGCGTCAGTGGCACGCACAGCGCGTCACTCCTGACGTGAGGCGCGCAGCCGCTCATGCCAATCGCTGCCACCAGCCCTGGAATCCACCACTGCATCCTGCACGTCCTTCTGTTTCTGGATGGCCGCCTCAGCCTGCTGCTGCCGGACCTTGGTTGTCGTTTCCGCCTTGCCCTGCGACCGGCCGCGCAGATACGCGACCAGAACGCCGATGATCGCCGCCCCGACCGTTCCGAGGATCGCCCCCAAACTATCCATCATTCCACCACCGTGTTGGGGCGGTCGGGCACGAAATAGCCGATCAGCATGGCGATCAGGATGCCGGCCAGCGTCGACATGCCGGGGCCCGAGATGGGGGGCCAGAAGGCGAACACCTCCGACCAGGCCGAGGTGATGACGGCCGCGCTGATCCCGCCCGCCATCAGCTTGTTGGTCGGCGCGGCCGAGGTCTGCTTTGCAAGGGGCATGGTCATTCTCCATCGATAAGGGATTGGATCTGGCTTTTGCGCACATCCAGCGCCTCCAGCGCGGCCTGCTGCCCCGGCCCCCATTCGTCGTCGATGCGGCGGGTATAGAGGCCGAGGTCCGTCAGGAGGGTCTGGATCTGCCGGTTCCGCGCATTGCGGCTGCCAAGGGCCAATGGCCCGGCGGGGGCGACCGGACCACCGCGCATCAGCGCCAGCGCCTCGGCCGCGCTCAGGGTGCGGGCGGGGGTCCAGATGACGCGGCGCCGCGTATCCACCTGCCAGACGGTGACAACGCCTTCGGGATAGGTGCCGTGCAGGAACAGGTCGCGTTCCGCCGTACGCCGCGGAAGGATTTCGGCCGGTTTCTTCCAGTTGAGGAACAGCGCCCCCGCCCGCGCGCGGTCGCCCGCGTTCAGCGCCTCGGTCAAGGACGCCTGCGCGATGGCGCCCGTGTTGTAATGGAAGCTGACCAGCGCATCGAGTTCGTGGGGCGCAAGATCCACCCGCACCGCTTTCAGCACATCCGCGGTGTAACGCGCGATGTCGCGCCGGAAGACGGCCGCCACGTCGGCCAGCGCCGTGTCCAGATCCGCCGGCATGCCCAAGGGCAGGTCGGCCGGATCGGGGGCACCTGCGGCGGCCGTGTGACCGATCCCGTAGGTGGCCACGTTCACGCTGTCCATATAGGGCCCCGGCACGATGCCTTCGTGCTGCATCAGGGCCACGAGGCCTTGATCCGATACCTGCATGTTGATCTCCTGACAGGAAGACGTCGCCTTCAGCGTGGGGCAAGGTTGCTTTGGAGCGTTCAAGGCGTGGTACGGCCCGGAAACAATGTTCCTTCCCCCCTCCGAAAGTTCGCGAGGGCTTCATATGGCACCGGCAGGGTTGACCCCCGGCAAAGCCCCCGTGCGGGGCGTTGCAACATACCGGAACGGTCACGAAAACCGCGCCCCACCCCACGGTCGACTTGCCCGATCCACGCCGCAGGTGTTCAGAAGGGCGACCATCCGGTTGCCTGACCTTCGCCTCATGGTCAGGGAACAGGTGTCAGGGGCATGTCGCCGATGTGGCGCCGCCTAGACGACCTCATGCCCGCGAGGCGACCAAATCGGGGATGGTGTGTTGGATGGAAAACAGCGATCTGCCCGCTCACATCTACCGCAAACCGACGGGGCTGTGTTTCCAGCGCCGGGTTGGACCACCGTCCGGATCCGCAGCCAGCCTGGAACGCCGGCCTTTGCCGTGGAATACGCCCTTGATCCTGAACGGCGCGCTGCGGGCGCCGCCAAAGCGGACCTTCGCCACGCCTGTCGCGCAGTACCGCCAAAGCCCGCGCTATGCCCGTCTGGCGCCGCGGACGGCCCGCGACTATGACCGGGTTCCGGGACTGGTGACACAGGCGCTCGGGGATGTTCCCGTGGCCGCCTTCGGGCGGCGGGACGTGCTGCGGGCCCGCGACGCGCACACCGCCACTGTCCGCTTTGCCAATCACATCGTGCAGGTGATGCGGATCCTGCTGGAACATGCGATCGGGCTTGGCTGGCGTCCGGACAATCCGGCCCGCGGCGTCGGCCTTCTTCAGGCCGAGGGGGACCCGCGGCAGGCCTGGCCGCCCGACAAGATCGCCGCCTTTCGACGGGCCGCGCCCTTCTGATCTTCGCACTGTGCCTTGGGACCGGCCAGCGAATCGGTGACGTCCTGCGGATGCGATGGGCGATATTGACGTCGACGGGGTCCGGGTGCGCGGATGTTGCCAATCCTGTTGCCACACGGATCAAGATGCGGCCGCAGGATCATCTAAGGGATTGAGGTTATTTGGAGGCGGGTACCGGAATCGAACCGGTCTTCACGGATTTGCAATCCGGTGCATAGCCTGCCTGCCCACCCGCCGTAGACCAAGACTGACAAGGGTTTAGACCAAGGTTATTCCCCATGCAAGCCCCTGCTCTCAACAAAGCTCTCAACGTTCCTGATTCGCGCTTCGTGCGTTCCAGAAGATTGGCGCCTCTTGAGACTTCATTTGTGACTTCCAGAGTCTGCCCATGTTCTGCAAGTGTTCACGGCATGGTACTTAAGGTCGCAGACATCATCGCATCGCGGGGGCGCATCACCGCGTGGTGCCCCCAGTGCAAGCCGATGTACGTGTTGGCAGATCCATGGCTGTGCCTGCGCGTGGCGATCGACGCCGACGTTCTCGACATCCAGCGCAGTCTGAAGTGCACCGGACGCGCCCAGCAGACCGATGGCCAACGTGACGATATCTCCGCGACCTGCTGGGCCGCGATGCTTGCGATGATGTCCTGCATGGTCAAGCTCCTTGGATGAGGGATTGGATGTCGGATTGGCGGGCAGAAAGGGTGTCCAGCGCGTCCTGCTACCCCGGCCCCCCAAACGTCGTCGACGCGGCGGGTGTAGAGGCCGAGGTTCTTGAGGATGGTCTGGACCTGACGGTTGCGCGGGTCGCGGCTGCCGAAGGTCAGCGGGGTGTCGAAAGTGAGGTCGACAGCCTCCACCAGCGCCAGTGCCTCGGCCGCCGACAGAGTGCGGGCGGGCGTCCAGATTGATCCGGCCAACGTTGGACGCCTGCCAGACGGTGACCCGCCCGTCGGGATAGGTGCCGTGGAGGAACAGGTCGCGCTCCGCTGTCCGGCGGGGGATGATCTCGGCAGGCTTCTTCCAGCTGAGGAACAGGGCCCCCGCCCGTGCCCGGTTGCGAGCGTTCAGCGCCTTCGTCAGTTCCAGCCCGAGCGATGGCGCCGGTGTTGTAGTGAAAGCTGGCCAGCGCATCGAGTTCGTGAGGCGCCAGCGGCACCTTCACCGCCTTCGGCACGTCTGCGGTGTAGCGGGCGATGTCGCCACGGAAGACGGCCGCCACCTCGGCCAACGCGGCGTCTAGGTCGGCGGGCATACCCATCGGTAGCGTTGCCGGGTCCGGATCGCCGGCCGCCGCCGTGTGGCCGATGCCATAGGTGAGGATGCCGACGCTGTCCGCGTAGGGCGCCGGCACGATGCCCTCGTGCTGCATCAGGGCCACAAGACCCCGATCCGATACCTGCATGCTACCCTCCCATAATGAAAACGCCCCGTCAGAGACGGGGCTGTTGTCGTACCGCTTCGAAGATCATTGGAAACGTTTCGGCGCACCGGCGGGGGCATGAAGCCCGCAGTGACTGCCGACAGTCTTCATTCGAGATAGAAAGCGATCCACCTGACGTCCGGAAAGACTATAAGGATCCGGTCAAATCAAAGGCGTAATACATGGCTTCCAAAACTACCCGCGCCCCGCCCGGCTCGACCCGGACAAGGAACGGCAATATCGACGGGCTGCGCCTGATCGCAGCGATCGGCGTCATATCATTGCATGTGGGACAATATCATGAGCTTCCACCGGTGGCTGGCGACGTCATCCGAAGCTCGTTCCGTTGGTGCGTTCCATTCTTCTTCATGCTGACCGGATACTATCTCTTCGATCCGCAGGAGGCGAAGTGGCGGATCACGATCGAGAAACTGGCGATGCCGCTGCGTGCGTTCGTCGTGGCCAGTCTGGTCTTTTTCCCCGTGCTTGCGGCGACATCAGGTGCGGACGGCATCACCCTGACGACCATGGTGGGTGGAACGTACCACCATCTCTGGTACCTGACGGCTCTGATTTTTGCGCTTCTTGCTGTCTATACGTTTCAGAGTGGCTTAGCGCTGAAACTGCTTTGGATCTTCTCGGCGCTGATCGTCTTCAGCTACGTTGGAATAAGCTACTTTCATGTGTTCACCCGTGGCGGATATGAAGCGGTTATACCGATACGCGACCTTTCGGGAATTCCTGCTGTCCTTATCGGCGGGTGGTTGCGAGGCGTTCGCCGACTTGAGTCCGCGGCACCGCTCCTCTTCGGAATAGGGTTGACGGTGACCGTGATCGAAGGGCTGGCACTGTCCGCTCTGGGTGTCCGCCCGGCCAACGTTCAGCTGTTCATAGGAACGCTTCCATTGGCAGCCGGTCTTCTGGGGCTGGCAATATCGGCTAAGGACATCACCCCCTACTGGATGTCTGAACTGGGACGACGTGAAAGCCTCGGGATCTACCTTTATCATCCACTCGCGATCCTTGTGGCCGCGAGCGTAGTGTCCGGAGATCTTCGCATAGAAAGGTATGACGCTCCGGGGTTATCTGTTTGGATCTTGGCTTCGATCCTGACGATCGCAGGTGTGTTACTGCTGCGAATACGGCTTCCCCGCGTGCGGACCGCTCTTGATGGAGTGCGATAGTGCCGTAACCGTGTTTCGAGCCGTAGTCGGTGAGGTAGGCAAAGCAGGGGGCGGTCTGGCGCCCCCCCCCCCCCCGCCGCCTACCGCTCGATGCGGTCCTTCAGCACGACCCCGATCTGCTCCATCCGCTCGGATCGATCTTCAAGCTGATCCAGGCGGCGATTCATCTGGTCGAAACGCTGGTCGAGGTGCTGCCGCAGATCCCGCAACAGGCGATTGCCCTCCCGCGCCTCCTCCAGCTCGAATGGGATCAGCTTGGCGTTCTCCTTCACCGCTTCCATGGGCGATGAAGGGGGCTCGGGCGGCGGGCGCTTCCACAGGTAGACGATGGCGAAGATGAGGCCGAGCAGAGCCAGCGTGTCGATCAGGCCATATTCGCAGAGGGATTGTTCGGTCAGGGCATCAATAGGTGGCATAGTGGATGCGCTCCCAACGCAGGCGAGAAGCCGCGCGGAACTCGGCTATGACAAAGGCGGGATAGATGGCGAGAAGGAAGCCAGGCGCGGCCGAGGCGCCTGACAGGTAGTCGAACCAGACGTTGTAGGAGAGCATCCCGAAGAACATGCACGAGCAGAAGGACATGAGCGCTCGCCATCTAGGGGTGCGGAAGTGGAAGCCGTTGACGTAGAGCGCAAGGAACCTCCAGCCCCCGAACCCGCACAGCACGGCTGCGGCAAGGGTTTCGGACAGGCACTGGCTACCGGCTGACCCGGAAGTTGGACCTCGGCTCCGCCCCCGTGACGGCCCGCAAAAGCGCCGGTGATCGGTGGACGGAGCAAGACGACGAGGATCCTCGCCGCATGATGGATAGCGGCTCCGATCTGCACGTGATCGCGGATGAATTGGACCGCAGCGAGCGCGGCATTTCCGAACGTTGGCGTGTCCTGTGCCGAGGGAGGGTATGATGGCCGTGTGTCAGCCCTCGTATTTGGCCTGCGCGTCTTCGGAGGTCTGATCCGGGTTCGGGCTTCGGTCATTGCTCTGCGGCTGGCCCGCCGGTGCGTCGTCGCGCTTGGGTTCGTCGTCGCGATGCTGGTCGGTTTTGTCGGTCATGTTGGTCTCCCTTTGGCGATCAACCGGCGAGCCACCGTTTTGTTCACATGCAGGAGAAGCCATGACCGCTAATCCCCAGCCCCACCTCACCGCCGCCCAGCTTCGGATGCTCCGCGACGCCACCCGCATCCAGAAGCGCAAAGAGCGCCGCCAGCAGCACCAGCAGGACGCCTACCGGGCCACCCACGACGAACGAGAGGACGAGGACCAATGAGCATCGACCGCTACGCCAAATAGATCGCAGCCGTGAGCAAGTCCAAGGTGACCGCGGCCAAGCAGGTGTCGAAGGACCACGCCAAGAAGGCTCGCCAGCGCGAGAAGCGGCGGATGAAGGACGCTACCTCCGCCGCTGTCACGGCCGACATCTGGCAGGACAGGGAAGGCGCGGCCGACCGAGGAGCGCCGGCGTCAGGGCTCGTGGGTGCTGCGGGATGGAGAGGACGCCGGGGTTATAGTGACGGTGGATGAGCACGCCCACGTTCTCGATCAGTTAGCGGGCAAAGAGATCATCGACAGCGACCAGTGTCAGGCGGGCCATGACTTTGCCGCCTTAATGGAGCGGACACGTCTCGTCGCCGGCGGTCGGTCGTGCCTGAACCTGGATCCGGTCGGGCATGAAGGCGACGCGGTGCCGACGCACAGCGAATTGCGGGACGCCGACGAACGCCGCGACCTGAACAAGCGCATAGGCTCATGGGTCTAGAGCTAAATTCGGATGGTGTGCCACCAGGGCTTCTGGCCGGAGCGCCTCGACCGGTTGCGCGAGAGACTAGATGTTGCGGCAAAATATTGGATTGGTGGCAGGAAGTAGTTGCATGCCCGAAAACAGGTGCGATCTTTGTGCTTGAGGACGTATGTCCGATGAACAGCGCGGGCCTTTGGGTGCCGCGCTTTTTGCATCCGGAACATCGCTACAGCCGTATCGTTGAGCAACTGGCCACACCCGGCCGGATGCTTGAAAGGAACGATATGCTGAAGCTCGCCATGCTGCCCGCCGCCGCACTCGCCGCCACGCTCATCGCCTCACCGGTGCTGGCGCAAGACACGCCGCCGCCTGCGAGCGACAAGGGAACGACAGTCGCGCCGAATGCGACGCCTGCCGGGCCGAATGTCGACGAGAACGTCACGAAAGAAGAAACGTCTCCGCCTGAAGCGATGGACCCACCGGACGAGGGAAGCTCAGGCGCACCGATCGGTACAACCGGTTCGCAAGACCTTGATGCTAACGAAGACGCCGGATCCGAAGACGAAGACAGGGTGATAAAGCCGGCCCAGTGACCGGTTCATCTTCATGCAAACAGCGCGGACCAGCGATGGCGCCGCGCTTTTCAACTCCGCCTTCCGGTGGGTGACGTTCTCGAGCCTCAGGTGCACCGTACGGGTTCGGACTATGCGATGATATGCGGCGTCATCCTCCAGAGTGCGGATCTACTCGCGGACCATGTAGGCGAGCCGCCGCGATACTGGCCCGGTGGAGTTGATCGCCAATCGGCTATTGCTGCGAACTCGCTTTAGGGTAGTACAACAGGGAAAGTTCTATCCTGAGGGCTCCCAAAGTGAAAGTCCGGCTGATCGCTGCTGTTGTCATCGCTAGTGCTTTAACCACCTGCGGTTCGACTGCTCCTAATACGAACGCCAGCGACCCGATCAATCTCGCTGGTTCCACATCACAAGATACTTCGGGTGTGCAAGTGGTGCAGGATGCGCCACCGAATGCTGTCGAGATCGCCGGGATCGACTGCCGTAACAAGGTGTGGAGCCCGACGCCGACCGGGGCTCGTGCGATTGAAGCTCTCAAAAGCCAAGCCAAGCAGGCAGGATATTCTAAGGTTATGGTGCGCTCGCTGAGAGCTGTTGATCAACCCATAGCCATCAATTGCTGGAGCGCCATGGAGGCGAAGGGTTTGGCCTATTAATCGCCAGATTTCTCGATCGTGGTGAATATACGGCGTTCGTTGGCATGGTCGACGAATTGCGCGGGCCAAAGATGGTGCCGCGCTTTTTGTTTGGCGGCCCCCGGCAAACCGGAGGCCAACAGGATCAGCGCTTCTTGAGCAGGAGCGCCAGCGTGGCGAGCCACGCCGCAAGCGACGCGGTTTGGAGAGACAGAAATACGATCTCGAACGTGGTCATGCTTTCCTCCATGGGGGCAGGCCTTGGCAGATGGCGGCGCAGGCAAGGGCAATGTGGAGCGGGGCTCCGTTCCGCTTGTAGCGTGTGATGGTGTCATTGCTGACGCCCAGCTGTCGCGCAGCCTCGCGGCCAGAGATTCCGCGTTCGTCGAGCCAGGCGAGGAAGTCATCCGCCGACATTGCTTCAGACATTGGGTTCACCTATCTTGTGAGGTGGAGCGGGCCCTAAGACCCGCCCCATTCTTCACTTCCTCCGGCTGGCAACTATCAGGGCTGCAATTCCGATAGCCAGCTGGAGGGTCTGAAGAACCAAGGTGGCGCTTTCGTAATCCGTCCTTGATCTCCTCTTCGATCATCTTGCCCTGACCGTTTAAGCTGGTTGGCCTCTTGCCTTCCATGTCCTAAATATAGGACATTGCACTGTAAGGCGCAGGTAAATTCGTCCTTAAATGACGACAAAATGCGAGTTTAGACCAAATTTATGACTTTATGGCCAAGCTGACGGCGCTGCGCCCCGAGGTCCAGATGCTGGCCCCGCGTCTGCGGATGGCTATTCTTCGATAGCAGAATCGACGAGCGGGTACTTCTTGAATGTACCGCTCATAGGCGTGCGGATATTGAACCAAGGATGCTTCAGCACACGCTTCTGTTCCTTCGCTAGAAGGTTAGCGGTCGCAAAATTGTCCCAGGCGGGTCTGCCAGAATCCTTCCGCACGACAATGCTGTTGAGTAGGGGCAGGGCATTGTCGAAGCAGAACCGGCAATCAATCCGAAATCAAAGGTAATCAAGTGGCCCGTGGTGGATATCGCCCTAGGGCTGGTCGGCCGCGCAAGGAGGCCGGAACGGTCTCGGCGGCAAAGGCAAAAGTGACGAAGCCTGTCGAGACCGAGGCTTACGCCCTGATCGAGGATGTGGGGGGCGCGCCCAAGCAGAAGACGCCTCTGGAATACATGCTCGGCGTGATGAACAACGCGACAGCTAATGAGGCGCGGCGCGATCGTCTGGCCATCGCGGCGGCGCCGTTCATGCACTCCCGGGCTGAGGCCGCGGCACCCGGCGAGAAGGACGGCGATCATCAGCAGCGAAGGCTATCTAGATCCGGCGAACTTCTACATCACCAACCCGAACATGGGCTGGTCGATGTCTAAGGAATGGCTGGAGCGCGAGCTGAAGAAGGAGCTGGGGAAAGACGCGGCCACGCGGGCCACCTTCCTCGCCAAGCACCTGAAGGTCGAGATAGGGATGAACCTCCGGGCCAATCGCTGGCCGGGCGCGGACTTCTGGGCGGTGCTGGGCGACAAGAGCCTGACGCTAGAGGCCGTTCTGGGGCGGAGCGAGGTCGTCGTGGTCGGGATTGACGGCGGAGGCCTGGACGACCTTTTGGGGCTGTCCGTGGTCGGACGGGAGCGCGGCAGCCGGGACTGGCTCGCTTGGTCCCACGCCTGGTGCCACAAGGGCGTGCTGGAGCGGCGCAAGACGATCGCCACGAAGCTAGAAGGGTTTGCTGGGAACGGGGATCTGACGATCGTGGATGACGAGTTGCAGGACATCTCGGCCATCATCGAGATCATCGGCGACGTGAAGGCGCGTAGTCTGCTGGCGTCGGTCGCGGTCGACCCGGCCGGGCTTGGGGAGTTGCCCGCCTCACACCTTCGCGCTGATCGTCGGTGATGCTGAATTCGACCGCTGCTGCGAGGCGGTGGCGGACCGGATCGACCAAGCGGCGGCGGAGGCCACCCAAGACGCCGAGGCGGACTGGGCGGATCACCAGAACGATCTTCGGAGGGACCACTGATGCTGACCCCTACGCAGAACGTTCGCGCCATGCTGGACATCCTCAAGACCCACCACCCCGACGCCTCCTGCGCGTGTTCGGACGCCGAGCTGATGCGCTACGCCATGACGGACATGCTGCTGGTCGAAGCCCTCGGGCTGGACATCGGTCAGGTCATCAGCGCCGCCGAAGTGGATGCCCGTTACGAGGTCCAGCGCCTTGGGCCGGTTGACGGCACGGTGTTCGTCGAACCCCCGGTCATCTCCGCCGAAGAGCTTTCCCCGCCGCAGCCTCTGCCCGTCCCGGCATTGCGGCGCACCTCTCCAGCCACACTGACCCCGCCGTTTGACGGCACGTGGCTGGAGCCTTTCATTCATCGGAGCCAACGCCATGACCTGCGAAGTGCTACCCCCCGCATTGTCCACCCGCCGCGCCCGCGCCGCTGCCATCCTCGTAAGTGCCCGCGCCGTCCTGCGCCACGGCACCCGCGACAGCGAGATCGTGCTGCTGGACGGCAAGACCTGCACGAACGCCACCTTCGCGGAGCACGTGGCCTTCGCCCTGTGCCGTGACGGTGACGCCCTGCCCGAGATCCAGGAAGAGATCGACCGCGTTCTGACGCTGGCCGGATACGCCCCAACTTACTGGAAGCGCCGGATCGAACGCTTTCAAGCCGGCGGATGCAGATCACGATCCGGCCTGGCAGCGCATCGCGGGCTACGGCGCCATCGCCCTGCACTGCTGCCTAGTCCTGATCCCCTGCCTCTGGTGGGCGGCGCAGACCAGCACCGACGCCACGCTGGCACAGGCCACGCAGGCGCAGTTCGTGGAGTGGTCGGAATGATCAGCGCGCGGCCCTTCTACCGCGACGAGTTCGGCATCGGTCAGATCCGCCTCGCCCGCATCCGCTATGAGGCCGCCGAGGCAGAACTAGCGGAGTGCGCACCGATCGCCTTCACCCGCGGCTACGTGCCCGATCTGGTGCGCGCCTCGGCCCGCCGCCGCTTCACCGCCGCCCGAGCCGAAAGCGATCGGGCCAAGACCATCCTCCGCCACATGGGAGCATTCCAATGAACATGCGCATCGACATCCCGCTGATCGAGCGGATCGCCGCCCTCCTCGACCCCTACCGCGACGACGGCGACCTGTTCATGGACAGCCTCGACAGCCAGACCGACGTGCTGGACCTGATGGACCGGTCCCTCGCCGCCATGCAGGCCGACGAGGCGCTGGCTCAGGCGATCAAGTCGCAGGAAGACGCACTGGCGAAGCGCCGGCAGAGGATCGAGAGCCGCCGGGACGCCCACAAGGCCGCCGTGCGCGAGATGCTGCGGGCGACCGGCCAGAAGAAGGTCGAGCGCCCCCTCGCTACCCTGTCCATGCGGCAGGGATCGGTGGCCGTCCACATCCACGACGATGCTTCCGTGCCCACGCAGCTCTGCAAGGTCACGCGGACGCCCGACAAGGCCGCGATCCGCAAGCAGATCGAGGCGGGCGAGGACGTGCCGGGCGCCTACTTGGTGCGCGGCGAAGACACCCTCAGCGTGCGGGTGCTCTGATGGATTGGGAAAAGGCCTCGGTCGAGCTCACCCGCAAGCTGGACCCCGCACACGTCAAGCAACGGACGCAGGGCGGGTCCGGCGTCTCCTATGGGGAAGGCTGGCACGCCATTGCCGAGATGAACCGCATCTTCGGCTTCGGCGCGTGGGACCGGCAGACGCTGGACATCCGCCAGCTAGGCGAGCCGCGCGACGTGTCGAGTAAGATCCGCGTCGACTACATGGCCCGCGTCCGCGTCACGGTCACGCTGGAGAATGGCCGTACGGTCACCCGCGACGGATGGGGCTTCGGCCAAGGCATCGACCGCGATGTGGGTCAGGTTCATGAGAGCACGCTGAAAGACGCCGAAACCGACGCCATGAAGCGGGCGATGATGACGTTCGGCAATCCGGCCAAGGGAGTTTCCCTGCTGAAGTCAGACGCAGATCCTCGGGAAGCATGGCCGCAGGACAAGATTAATGCGTTCCGCAAGGTGGCGACCGGCCGTGCGCTGCTGATCTTCGAGCTGTGCCTGGGGACGGGCCAGAGGATTGGCGACGTGTTGAAGATGCGGTGGAGCGACATTGAGAGCAACGGGATCAATGTCCAGCAGGGCAAAACAAAGGCCAAGCTATGGGTCCCGCTGACGCCGCGGTTGGCCGATATCCTGAAAGCGACCCCGCGCATTGGGATGACGATCTGCGCGTGGGGCACTGCCGGCAAGGCAACCTCTTACCGGGGGGCGGCCGACATGGTTCTGGAGGTGCGTCGTCAGATCGGCGCCGAGGCATACGACCTGCACGGGCTTTGTTACTCGGCGGCGGCAGAACCGGCGGCGGCCGGTTGCAGCGACGAGATGATCATGGCGATCACCGGCCACAAGACCTCCGCAATGGTGGCCCGATACGCGGGACGGGCCCGGCAGAAAGCGCGGGCGACAGAGGCTCAGGAACGGCGGAAATAGCGTCGCAACATTCGCGGATGGTTCCCGCTATGTCCCGCGCTTTTCTCAACAGGAATACAAGGGAATTTAGTTGGTTGGGCGGGGATTTGCAATCCGGTGCATAGCCTGCCCACCCGCCGTAGACCAAGACTGACCGGTGTTTAACCGCGCAGAAACAGGGTGCAAGACCTTCCTTGCGACCGAAACGGACTGCGGGGAACGCCGCGCCCCCCGCAGCCCCGCGACTTACTCGGCCAGCGCCGCCTCGTAACGTTCCGAAACCTTTGTCCAGTCGACCACGTCCCACCACGCGCTCAGATACTCGGCCCGGCGGTTGTTGTAGGTAAGGTAATAGGCGTGTTCCCACACGTCGTTGCCCATCAGCGGCACGCCCTGCGTCTCGGCGACGTCCATCAGCGGATTGTCCTGGTTCGGGGTGGAGGTGATCTCCAGCTCGTCCTCCTCGTTGACGATCAGCCAGACCCAGCCGGAGCCGAAACGGTCCGCGCCTGCCTTTTCGAAGGCGGCCCGAAACTCCTCATCTGATCCAAAGGAGGTCGTGATCGCTTCCGACAGTTCGCTCGACATCTCTTTCGTCTGCCCGACCGGCGTCATCGTTTCCCAGAAGAAAGTGTGGTTCCAAAGGCCGCCCGCGTTGTTGCGCACGGCCGGGGTGAAGGTCCCTGCCCCCGCGACAAGCTCCTCCAGCGTCGCCTCCTTCGGCGCGTCGCCGGCGTCAATCGCCTTGTTCAGGTTGTCGACATAGGCCTTCTGGTGCTTGCCGTGATGCAGCTCCATCGTTTCCGCGCTGATCACGGGGGCAAGCGCATCCGTGGCATAGGGAAGATCCGGAAGCGTGAAAGGTCCTTGTGTCTGCGCTGCGGCAACAACGGGGCAAGCCGCAACAACGGTCGCGATGATGGTCTTTTGGAACATGACGTTCTCCTCCTCATGATAAGGACGAACCCGTGGCGGCCGCACCCGTTCCCTGTGCAGGATGTGGCACAACGCCGCTGACGGAGTCAGGACCGTGCAAAAAGCGCCATGCCACCGCGCGACCTGCCCCGCCACATCGCGAAGAACGCGCAGGCCAGCAAAACCTCCGCCACGTCGCCGCCGTAATACATCCATTGCGCGGCGGCCTCGATCTCCGCCAAATCGGCGCCGGTCCCCGAGGGATAGCCCCTAAGGAACATGATCTTGCCCAGCACCGCATGGGCCGCCATCGCCGCGAACAGGCATCCCAGCCGCATCGCCCATCCGGGTCGGTGGGGCGCCGGATCCGGGCCCACGACCGCCCAAGTGAACAGGCACCCCGCGACCACGAAATGCACATGCAGCAGAAAATGAAGCGCCGGACTCTCCATCGCCGCCGTGTAGAGCGGGGTCAGATACAGACCATACATCCCCCCCACATCCAGCACCGCCGCCGTCACAGGATGCACCAGCACCCGAACGGGCCGGGTTCCAAGGAAGGCCACGACGCGACGCGCCCCCGCGACCGGCAGCCTGCGCAACAAAAGCGTCCCGGGCGCCGCGAGCACCAATCCCAAAGGCGCGAACATCCCGAGCATGAGGTGCTGCGCCATGTGCCCGCGCAGATCATGATGCGCCCAATGCTGCATCGGCGGCGACATTGCACCCGAAACCAGCGCCACACCGAGACAGAAGAACACGCTCCGATACCACGGCCAGTTGCCATTCTTCCGATCCGCCAAGGTCGCGCCGAAATACAGCGCCGCCGCCATCAGAGGCAGAACCGTGAACAGCAGGAACAGCCCGGCGCCGCCCTCAGGATGATGCATGCCGACCCTGACGCAGAAGCACGGCCCCCACCAGCAAAAGCAGCACCGCCGCCCCGTTCCACAGAAGGTCGTAGATCCAGATGTTCTCCACATACCGGATCTCGTGCAGGCCCAGCACCTTGTGGTTCACGATGCCGTCGAACAGCTGGAACCCGCCCATCCCGAGGAAGAACCCGCTCCAGGCCGGCCGTCGCACCAGCGCCCCCGTCTTCCGCAGGCCGGACAGCAGAAAGAACCCGAGGACCAGCAAGATCAGTTCCGCCGAATGCAGCAGCCCATCCGACAGCAGCGCGATGGCCGGCGTCGACCGATCCACGAAATGGTGCCAGGCCAGGATCTGGTGAAAGACGATCTCATCGACCGCAGCCATCATGCCAACACCGATCAGGACCGTGGACAGGATCGACCGCCGCCGATCTGGTGCATGTTCTGGATTCATGGGCTTCCCTCAAAACGGCTACCCGCATCCTGACAGGAAGCGGGCAGCAAGGAAACAGCGACGACGCACCCCATCGGTCAGATGCAGACCTGCGGCGAAAGGTTCGCACAAACGTATAAAATTTTATACAATGATGCCGAGAAGCCACAGCCCCTGCGCGCCGAATGAAGAACCCCAATACAAGCGGAGACGCGCACGGGCCCTGCCGGGATGAAGAAATAAAGGCGGGGGTATATCGATCATGTCGAAAGCCCGGCCAAGACACGTCAGCCTTTCCGCATAAGCCGCGGCGCCACCGGAACATTCGAAGATCATCGCGCCTCGAAAGCTAGTCTGGTCACATCAATGCAACTATAGATTGTTAGAAGGAACACCGCCAAGGGTCATGATGCTGATCATCGTTGCAGATGACGACGCCCTACAGCGCCGCTACGTGTCGGTCGTGATGACGAAGCTGGGTCATCAGGCGCTCGAAGCGTCGAACGGAGAGGAGGCCCTTGCCCTGCTGATGCAGAGCGAGGCGCAGATCCTCGTCTGCGACCTCGACATGCCGCTGATGAACGGCCTGCGCCTCACGCAGGAGATCCGGGCCCGGGGCCTCGACCGTTACGTCCACATCATCATGATCACGGGCAGCGGCCAGAACGAGGATCGCAAGCGCGCGCTGGAAGCCGGCGTCGACGATTTCATGACAAAGCCCTTCGACGCCTCCATGCTGCGCGTCCGCATCGGCGCCGCCGCGCGGCTGGTGGAACACGAACAGCAGATGAAGGAAAAGACCCGCATCCTTCACGAGGCGCATGAACGTATCCGCAGTGATCTGGAAGCCGCCGCCCGCGCGCAGCGCCGGATGCTGCCGCTGGGCACGCGCTTCGTGGGCGAATACGGGTTTGCCGCGACGTTCCTGCCGTCGACATTCGTGTCGGGTGACATGTTCGGTTATTTCACCCTGGGGTCAGACCGCATCGGGTTCTATGCCATCGACGTGTCGGGCCACGGCATACAGGCCGCATTGACCTCGGTCGCCTTCGGGCATCTGGTGACCTCCGAATACTTCGCCACCCATGCAACCGGCCCGGACGGCCAGCCCGACCCCGCCCAGCTTGCGCGGATCCTGAACGGACGGTTCTACAAGCCCGACGACGACTCCTATCTGACGATGTTCGCCGGCGTGCTGGACGAACGGACGGGCGATCTGGTGTTCTGCCAGGCCGGCTATCCCATGCCGATGCTGGCGCGTCCCGACCAGACGGTGGGCCTGATCGGCGACGGCGGCTTCCCCATCGGCCTGTGGGAAACGGCGGAGTATCACAACCTGTCCCTGCGTCTGCTGCCCGGCGAACGGATCGTCCTGTGCTCTGACGGCGCGACCGAGGCGGAGGATGCGAACGGCACCGCTTTTGGCGAGGAGCGGCTGGGCGCGCTTGTCGCCCGTGAAACCGCCTGTCGCACCGAAGACCTGCCGGCACGGGTCGCGGCCTCGCTGGCCGACTGGCGCGATGGCCGCCCGCTGGATGACGACCTTACCGTTCTGGTACTGGAGAGGAGACCAACCCCGTGATCACCACCGACACCCACGGACAGGGCATCTGCCTTGTCAATCCGAACATGCCGCGCCTGACCGCCGCCACCGCCACCGCCTTCAAGGACGAGGTGGCCCAGATGATCGACCAAGGCTACGACAAGCTGGTCATCGATCTGGGTGACGTGTCCTTCGTCGATTCCTCCGGCCTCGGGGCGCTGGTGGGCCTGCTGAAGAAGGTCGGCAACCGGGGGGAGATCATCCTCTGCCAGCCGGCCGACAGCGTCATGCAGATGTTCCGCATCACCCGCATGGACCGCGTGTTCAAGTTCCTGCCGGACCGCGCGCAGGCACTGGACGCGCTGAACGCCGGCTGACATGCAGCTGTTCAGCGTCCTCATCCCGCCGGATCTGGCCGAGGTCGATGCCATCGCCCCCCGGCTGACGGCGCAGGTGGAACCGCTTCTTTCCGAAGACCGGCTGCCCGCGTTCGAGATCGCGGTGGTGGAGGCCCTGACCAACGTGATCCGCCACGGCGGCCTGCGGCCCGACCAGACGGTGGGCGTCGCCTTGCACCAGACACAGGGCGGGATCGAGGCGACGATCACCGACGAAGGCCGCGCCCCGCCCGATGACCTGTTCACGAAACCGCTGCCCGAGGATGACGGCGATCCCATGGCGGAATCCGGCCGCGGCATCGGCCTGATCCTCATGTGCGCGGACCGGGTCACCGCCACCCGGGAAGACGGATGCAACCGTCTGGTCCTGCGCTTCGAAGGGTGACGCGATGAAGTCCCCGCGTCCGCATTCCGATTTCCGCATCGCCATCGGCTTTGTCGTCTTCCTTGTGATGATGACCCTGGCGATGGTGCTGGCGGCGCCCTTCGTGCTGCACCGGGAACTGGAACCGGTGGACGTGTCCGCCATGCGGAGCGAGCTGTTCGACCTCAACCTCAGCTACAACAACGCGTTGCACGCGTCCGAGGACTGGTTCCGGGGCGAAGGCAACGTGCTGCTTCTGGGTGAACAGGCGCGCCAGCTTCTGCACCGGACCAACGTGTTCCTGGCCCGTCCGGGCGTTGCCGAAGTGCTTCCCGACAACGCCGCCCCCCTGCAGGAGGTGGCCCGCCTGCTGCGCGTCCGCCTGCAGGAAGCCACCTCCCCCGCGGACCGGACGCTGACCAGTGCCGGCGCGTCGCGGGTGGCCGACGCCATCACCATGCGCAGCGCCCCCTACCTGCGCTACGTGTCCGAAGCGTTCCACCGTCTGGGCGCGGTCGCGGCGCAGGAACGCAACCGCATCAACAAGACGCGCGATGCGGTGCAGTGGCTGTCCGGCCTGTTGCTGGTCATCATGGCGCTGGCGGCGACCATCCTGATGCTGCAAAGGCGCCGGCTGCAGCGGACCGGCAACTCGCTTCAAACCACGGCGCAGGAATTGTCGGACGCCCACCGGATCGCGCGCATCGGATCGTTCCGTTGGGACTTCGTCCGCGATCAGGTGCAATGGTCCGACCGTCTGGCCGACATCTTCGGCCTTGAACCCGGCGGCCGGATGACCGGCGCCGAATTCGAGGCGCTGGTTCATCCCGAGGATCTGGCCAAGGTGCGCGACAGCGAACGCCGTGCCACCCAGCGCGCGGCGGAAAGCGGCCGGCCCGCCCAGCGTGAGATCAGCTATCGCCTGCGCCGCCCCGATGGCCGGATCGTGGACGTGCATTCCATCTCCGAGATCACCTCGGATGGCGAAAACCGGCCTGTCTTCATGACCTCCACCGTCCGCGACGTGACCGAAGAGATGGCCCGCCGGCGCGCCTTGGCCGAAAGCGAACGCAACCTGGTCGAGGCGCAGCGCATCGCGGGCCTTGGCAGTTTCCGCCGCATCGTCCAGACCGGACAGGTCATCTGGTCGCACGAGATGTACCGGATGCTGGGTCTTGAACCCGGAACCGTTCCCCCGCCGGTGGAAGAGATCATCCATGCCGACGATCTGCCGCAGCTGAAGGCGGATCTGCACGCTCTTTCGTCGAACGGTGGCCCCCCGGGCGGGCGCGTCCCTACCAGCATCCGCTGCCGGATGCTCCACCGCGACGGCTCGCTGCGCTTCGTGCACGGCGCGGCCGAGATGAGCTATGACGACCATGGACAGCCCATCATGCTGACCGGCACCCTGCGCGACATGACGACCGAAGTCGCCCAGCAGGAGGCGATCACCCGTGCCGCCGAAGAGGCCCGCCGCGCGAATGCCGCCAAAAGCGACTTTCTGGCCGTCATGAGCCACGAGTTGCGGACCCCGATGAACGGCGTCCTCGGCATGCTCAGCGTGCTGTCCGACACGCCCCTCAGCGCAGAGCAGCGCACCCAGCTGGCGATCGCCCGCTCCAGCGCCGAGGCCCTGCTCGCGATCCTGAACGACATCCTCGACATGTCCAAGATCGAAGCGGGGCGGATGGAGCTTGAAAAGGCGCCCTTCGACCTGCCCTTGCTGATCGAGGCGGTCGTCGCGCTCTACATGCCCCAGGCCCAGGCGAAGGGGCTGATCCTGCGCCACGAGATCGGGCCCCGTGTTCCCCCTTGGGTCGAAGGCGATCCCGGCCGCTTGCGCCAGATCCTGCTGAACCTGATCAGCAACGCGGTCAAGTTCACCGCCGAAGGCCATGTCACGCTGTCGGTCGCGCTGGCCGAAGGGGGCGCGGGCGATCCGGTGCGCCTTGTCTTCCGCGTGCGCGACACCGGCATGGGCATCCCGGCCGAACGCCAGCCGCTGGTCTTCGAACGGTTCAACCAGCTGGACGCCACCTACAACCGCAAATTCGGCGGCACCGGCCTTGGCCTCGCCATCAGCCGCAACCTGACCGAGATGATGGGCGGCACGATCCGTTTCTCCAGCACCTATGGCGAGGGGACGGAGTTCGTGATCGAGATGGCCTTCCCCCTTGCCCAGCCCGAGGCGCCTGAGACGGCCGCGGCCTCCGTCACGGCCCGCCCCCTCGACATCCTGGTGGCCGAGGACAACGCCACCAACCAGATCGTCGTGCGCACCATGCTGGAACGCCTGGGGCACCGCGTGTCCATCGTCGACAATGGCCGCAAGGCGGTGCTGGCGGCGGACCAGCGGGCCTATGACATCGTCCTCATGGACATCTCCATGCCCGAAATGGACGGGCTGGAGGCGACGCGCCGGATTCGCGCAGGCACGGGCCCGTCGCGGGCCGTGCCGATCCTGGCACTGACCGCCCATGCGGGCCCCGCCGAAGGCGAACGCTGCCGCGAGGCGGGCTTGGACGGGCTGCTGAGCAAGCCGATCCGTCGGCAGGCGCTGGAGGAGGCCCTGGACCGTCACGCGGCGCAGTCCCCCGCCACGCCCGCCGCCCCGGCCTTCAGCCTGGACGACCTGCGCGCCGAATTCTCGGACGAGGAGTTGTTCGGCCTGATCGAGGTGGCGCTGTCGGATCTGGCCCGCCACGCCGACACGCTGACGGATCCGCAGGCGCCGGACGCGGATGTGACCCGCGCCTGCCATTCCGTCGCCGGTCTGGCGCGCACCTTCGGCGCGCAGGCCCTGGGGGCCACCGCTTCCGCGCTGGAACAGTCGCTGCGCGCCGAAGGTCCCGCCGCGCACCGGCCCGCACTTCTAAGTCTCCACGCTGACTTGATGACAGTGATGCAGGCTCTACGTCACTTGAACACAACTGGGGGTTGATAACCTATGCAACAGAATGCGTTGACCCGGCTGAAGCACTGGACCATCCTTGGGGCGGCCACCTGCCTTGCCTGCACCTTCGGCTGGTCTGCAGCCTTTGCACAGGACCGCGGAGTGACCGACGCGCCGCCCACGGCCGAACCTGTCAGTCCCGAAACCTCCACCCCCTTGAACGAGGATCCGGCCCCGCCCCCGGCCGCGACAACCGCCACCCCGCCGGCCGCAGCCCCCCCGCCCATTGACACGACCACGCCCATCGGCCGGCGCGGGCCGCTGACCGACCGCGAACGCAAGATGGCCGAAACCGCCTGGGCCTATTTCGTGGAACGGTTCCAGGAAAAGACCGGCCTCGTGAACGCCGTGGGCTCCTACCCGTCCACGACGATGTGGGACACGGCCTCCTATGTCAGCGGCCTCGTATCCGCCTATGAACTCGGCATCATCGACAAGCGCGAATTCGACCGGCGGGCGAACCTGCTGATCGACACGCTGCGCAACCTCAACCTCTTCCGCGGCGAACTGCCGAACAAGGTGTACAACACCCAGACCGGGGAAAAGGTGAACTACGCCAACCAGCCGGGAGAGGTCGGCTTCTCCGTCCTGGACATCGGGCGGCTGATGGTCTGGCTGCGGATCATGAAGGAACGCTACCCCTATCTGGCCGCCGGCATCGACAACATCCCGATGCGCTGGAACTTCTGCAACATGGCGAACGAGGATGGCCGGCTGTTCGGCTCCATCGTGACGGGCAAGGGAGAGACGCGCTACGTGCAGGAAGGCCGCCTCGGATACGAGGAATACGCGGCCAAGGGCTTCGCGCTGTGGGGCTTCGATCCTTACGCCGCGCTGAAGGCTGGGCCCTACACCTTCGTGGACATCTACGACATCGACGTGCCGGTGGACGCGCGCGATCCCCGCATCTTCAACAACCAGAACTACGTCCTGACGGAAGGGTATCTGCTGGACGGGCTGGAACTGGGCTGGGACATGCCGGGTGACCGCGACAGTGGGCCCGGCGTGGCGAGCCAGGGGTGGCGGGCCGAATTCGCCAACCGCATCTATCTGGTTCAGCAGCGCCGGTTCGAACGGACCGGCATCCTGACCGCCCGGTCCGAACACCAAGTCGAAGGCGCGCCGTTCTTCGTTTACGACGCGATCTATGCCGACGGCTATCCGTGGAACACCCTGGACCCCAGCGACGTCTACCAGCCCGACCGTTCGGCCATCGCGGCCAAGGCCGCCGTGGGCATGTGGGCCTTGTGGGACACGCCCTACACCGACCTTCTGTTCGACGCCGTGGCCGACCTGTCCACCCCCGACAGCGGCTTCTACGAAGGGCTTTACGAAAACGGCAACGGCGTCATCCCGCTGGAAACCGCCAACAACAACGGCATCATCCTGGCCGCCCTGCTGTACAAGGTGCAGGGGCCGATCCTGCAATACCGCAACACCAACACGCAGCTGTGGAACACCGCGTTCGAGAATGCGGACACCCGCGCCCGCAAGTGCATGCCCGACCCGATGAAGGCTGTGGCCGCGCCCTGCTGCAACTGCGGCACCCAGCCTGCCCTTGAACCTGACGTTCCCCCCGCCGCGTTCGAGTTCTGCCGTCCCATTGTGGCCGCCACCGGCATCTCCGCCGCCGCCTGCGCGCGCACGCCCCATCTTGTGCCGCCGCCCGAACCCCTGCCGGTCCAGACGCAGGCCTGCCCGATGCCGCCCTTGTCGCCCACCCTGTCGCCCCCGCCCCCGACGCCGGACGCGGTGACGCAATCCACGAACCCGGTCTTCGTGCCTGCCATCGCACCGGCCGCGCCCCCGCCCCAGCCGGAGGCCGCTCAATGAGGGACGCGACCATGGCCGCCGTCGGCACCGTCAAGCCGCGCCTCGTGTGGTTCGACGCCAACCGCGCGCTGGCCGCGGTGGGCGTGGTGCTGATCCATTCCACCACCGACTTCTCGGGCGGCGTCTTCCCCGACGCCGAACCGATGGAGCGGATCGTCCCCGTCTTCCTCCGCTCCCTCGCCGAATTGTCGGGATCGGAGATGTTCTTCACCTTCTCGCTGTTCCTGATGGCGTTCAAGCTGGACCGCCGCCGCCCGTCCTATGGCGAGGCGATCCGCGAACAGGCGCGCCGTCTGCTGGTGCCCTTCGTGGTCTGGACGCTGTTCTACGCCTTCTTCCGGCTGATCAAGGCGACCGAGTTCGGCTATCCGCAGGCCATCTGGGCGCAGCTTGCCGATCCGGAAAAATGGCTGGGCTATTTCGTGCTGGGCGAGGTGCAGTATCACATGCACTTCCTGCCCACGCTGTTTCTTCTGTTCCTGTTCTTCCCGCTGATGCGGCTGGGCCAGCGCTTTCCCATGTTCGGCCTTCTGATCATCGCGACACTGGGCACGATGCAATACGCCCAAGGCTGGATCTGGGGACTGGGGCTGGAGCCGGACCTGCGCGACTACATCATCCGCGCCACGAAGGTTCTGGGCTATGTCGGTTATGGCCTGGCCGCCTTCGCCCTGTTCGGCCTGTGGAAGGACGGCATCCCGCGTGGTGAATCCCGCCTGCTGCGCCGGGGCGCGATCTACATGATCGCCATCGCCTACATGGCCACGCTGCCCTTCTTCGGCGCCGCACTGTTCAACGGCACCTGGAACGTCCGGCAGAACTGGGCCTATTACGGCCACTTCCTGATGCCCCTGTTCGTGTTCCTGTGCTTCATGGCCAGCCAGTACGGCAACTGGTCCCCAAGGTGGAGCTGGTTCGCCCGCTACACCTTCGGCGTCTACCTGATCCATCCGCTGGTGATCGACCTCTATGACGTGGCGATGCACCGCGCCGGCCTCACGGCGATCGAGCCGTGGATGATCGTCACCTTCCGCTTCATCGTCGCCCTGCCCGGCGCGTTCCTGATCGCCTACGGGCTGTCGAAGATCCCGTTCCTGGCGTGGACCATCGGCCTCGGCCCCACCCCGTGGGACCGGCGCGCCGGCGTGCGGAACTGACGCGATGGCGGACTTCTATTTCCAGCGGTTCGAAGACCGCAAGCCCCCGGCCCCGCTGCCCTATTCCATGGGACGCGAGATGGCGTGGCAGTTTCTCGCCACGCTCGCCCTCGTCGTCGGCGCCTGGTACATCCACTGGCGCTGGATGCATTCGCTGAACTGGGACGCGCTGTGGTTCGCCCTCCCGCTCGTGATGGCGGAAACGATGGCCTATGTCGGGCTGATCCTGTTCGTCATCAACCTGTGGCGCGACCAGCCCGTGGTGCTGCCCGATCCCCCCGCCCTGGTGGAGGAAACGGACCCCGCCACGCCCGAACCGGGCCGCCCGCTTGCCGTCGACGTGCTGTTCGCGACCTATAACGAGGATCCGGACCTTGTGCGGTTGGGAATCCGCGACGCGAAGGCCGTCACCTATCCCCACCCCATCGACATCCGCATCCACGTGCTGGACGACGGCCGCCGCCCCGAAATGCGCGCCGTGTGCGACGAGGAGGGCGTCGGCTACATCACCCGCAGCACGAATGAAGGCTACAAGGCCGGCAACCTGCGCAACGCGATGGAAAAGACCTCGGGCGATTTCATCGTGATCTGCGACGCCGACACGCGGCCCTTCCCCACGATCCTGCAACACACGCTGGGCCATTTCCGCGATCCGCGCGTGGCCTGGGTGCAGACGCCGCAATGGTTCTACGACCTGCCCGAGGGCGAGACGCTGACCCAGCGGCTGGATCGTCGCCTTGGCCGCCTTGGCCGTTGGACGGGGCGCGCGGTGGAATCCGTGACCGGCACCATCACCTTCGGCGCCGACCCCTTCGTCAGCGACCCGCAGATGTTCTATGACGTGATCCTGCGCCGGCGGAACTGGGCCAACGCCGCCTTCTGCTGCGGCGCAGGCTCCATTCACCGGCGCGAGGCCGTGATGGAAGCGGCCCTCCGTTCCTTCGGCGCCAGCGTCGAACGCCGCGTGATCCAGACCGAGGAGGAGATCACCCTCGCCAGCCGCGAACGCAGCGTGGCCCCCGAACTGATGTCCGCCATCCGGACCGAGGCGGTGGTGGCCGAGGTCCTTACCCCCTACCGCTTTCACGTGTCCGAGGACATCTACACCTCCATCGTGCTGCACGCCGACCGGGAACGGGGCTGGAAATCCGTCCTGCACCCCACCATCGAAAGCAAGATGCTGTCCCCGCAGGACCTGCTGTCCTGGACGATCCAGCGGTTCAAGTATGCGGGCGGCAGCCTCGACATCCTGTTCCACGACAACCCGCTGTTCCGCAGCGGCCTGACGCTGCCCCAGCGCCTGATGTACGGATCGACCTTCTGGTCCTATCTGGGGTCGATCTGGAACGTCGTGTTCCTGCTGGCGCCCGTGATCTATCTGTTCACGGGGATCGCCCCCGTGTCGGCCTACACGGCGGACTTCTTCGTCCACGTGGTGCCGTTCCTTGTCACGCTGGAACTGGCGATGATGATGGGCACCTGGGGGATCGCGGGCTATGCCAGCAAGACCTCGTACCTCGCCTTCTTCCCCATCGGGCTGAAGGCGTTGTGGGCCGTGGCGAGGGGCCAGAAGATCTCGTTCCCCGTGACGCCCAAGGACCGGCAAAGCGGGACCTTCCTGCGCCTTGTGCGCCCGCAGCTGGCGGTGATCGTGCTGACGCTGGTGTCGGGGGTCTGGGCTTTGGCCTGGCTGCTGATGGGCTATGGCAGCTGGAGCACGACCGGCGTCGTCACGAACATCCTGTGGGGCATCAACAACTGCATGGCGATGGCGGGGATGATCCGCGCCGCCCTGTGGAACCCCGAGCCTGATACTGAGGCTGAGACCGAGACTGAGGAGGTCACCGCATGAGCACGTTCCGCCGCAACCTGGCCCGCGCCCGCAGCCACATCGTCTTCATCGCGGCCCTTCTGGCGGGACTTGCGCTGGTGCTCTATCTGGAGGGCCTTCTGCGCAACCCCTTCGTGCGCCCGCCGCCCGAAAGCCCGCTTTCGCTGATCGAAGATGTGCCCATGCCCTTGTCCGTTCCCGGCGCCGCCACCGAGGAGCAGCTGGAACAGGCGCGCATCGCATGGAAATACTTCCAGAACAACATCAACCCCGACACGGGGCTGGCGAACTCCGCCAACAACTACCCCTCCACCACCATGTGGGAAACGGGGTCGTTCCTGATCGGCATGATCTCGGCCCACCGTCTTGGCATCATCGACGACGCCGAGGTGGAGGCCCGCCTGTCGCGGGCGCTGGACAGCCTGGCCAGGCTGCCGCTGTTCGAGGACAGCCTGCCCAACAAGGCCTATGACGTTCGCAGCCTGGAGATGGTGAACTACCTGAACGAACCCACGGCGGTGGGCCTTGGATGGTCCGCGCTGGACATGGCGCGCCTTTTGTCGTCGCTGGAAGCGGTGGAGCGCAACTATCCCGATCAGGCCGCCCGCGTGGACGCGGTGATTTCCCGGTGGGAGCTGTCGCGGCTGGTCCGCGGCGGGCAACTCAACGGCTCCAACGTGGTGGAGGGTCTGACGGTGGAGAACCAGGAAGGTCGTGTCGGATATGAACAATACGGCGCGAAGATCCTGATGATGTACGGGCTGGACGCCTTGCGGGCCCTGCATGTCGAAGACAACCTGACCGTCCGCGACGTCGACGGCGTCATGGTGCCCGCCGACACCCGCCTGAACCGCAACCAGGTCCCCGCCTTCATCACCAGCGAGCCGTTCCTGTTCGACGGACTCGAATTCGGTTTCGACCAGACCTCGCACCGCCTCGCCTCCGCCGTTTATCGCGCGCAGGAAATGCGGTATCGCACGACCGGCATCCTGACAGCGGTGACCGAAGGGCACATCAACGTGTCCCCGTATTTTGCCTATTCCACCGTCTGGGGCGGCGGCGCGTCCTGGGCCGTGCTGACCTTGGCCGGCGACCGTCTGGACAGCCGCCGCACCCTCAGCACCAAGGCGGCCTTCGGATGGGACGCGCTGTTCGACACCGAATACACGGACGAATTGGTGGACGGCGTCGCCGCGCTGGCCGATCCGGAACTGGGCTGGGCCGAAGGCATCTACGAAGGCTCGGGAGAGGTGAACGGCTCCCGCACCGTCAACACGAACGCCGTGGTGCTGGCCGCGCTGGCCTTCCGCAGCCATGGCCCGCTTCTGGGGGTTGGCCGGTGATGAACATCCGGGTCGCCACACTTTTCGTGCTTTTGTGCGCGTCGGGTGCGACGGCCCAGAACGCAGCTGCGCCGAAACCGCCGGCCAAGGCGCCCGCCGCGCAAACCGCCGCCCCGCCCCCGAAGGCGGCACCCACCGGCACGCCCCGCAACCTTCTGGTGACACCCCCGAATTCCGGCGACATCGCCCTGGGCGAGGCCGACGTGCCGACGGCCCGGTTTTCCGGCCCCTGGCAGACGGGGTCTTTCGAAGCCTACAGGTTCCGCCGCTTCCCCGACGCCAGCGCCTCCCTTGGGGCGGACCGGCAGATGACGGAATGGCGCATCGACATCACCTGTCTGCCAACCACCGGCGCCTGCACCTACACCTCTCAGGGCACCCCCGAGGGCGGCGCGATGGAGGCGGCGGAACGGCTGGGCGAATGGCTCGTCTCATTACCGCCACCGCCGCCGGTTCCCGAACCGGAACCGCCGAAAGCCCCCGAAACGCCTCCGGCGGCCATTCCCACCGTGCAGGCCAGCGCCGAGCCCGAGGCGACCCCCGCACCGGAAGCGCCCGACACCGCCGACGATCCGCTGAACCTGCCCCCGGCGGTGACAGGCCCGTCGCTGCTGCCAGAAACCGAAGGCACCCCGCCACCAGCCACGGCGTCGGACGCCGCGCCGGTGCCGCAGCCGCTTCCCCCACGCTCCCCCACGCCAGCCACGGCGGATGGCGCGCCGCCCGTGCCGCAACCGTTGCCGCCGCGCACGCCGACGCCACCTTCGGCACGGGTGGCCGCCGCTCCTGCGCCCAGGCCCGCTCCGGCCGCCACGGCGGCCGCTCCGGTTACCCCGGCCCCCACCGCCGCGCCGGCCGTGGCACCCGCACCCGTGGCCGCCCCTCCCGCGCCTGCAGTTGCACCCGCGCCCCCTCCCGCACCCGCGCCTGTGGTCACGGACGTCTGCGGCCGGCTTGCCGGGCTGGAAGGCGACACGCCGATGGAGCGGCTTCAGCGCCTTCTGGCCGAGGAAGGTTTCGATCCCGGTCCGCCGGACGGACAGGTGGGCCGCCGCACGATCGCCGCCGCGCGCGAGGCGCTGGACGCGCCCGTCGAGGTGTCGGCCGTGGCCCAGGCGGTGGAGCTGATCGACCGGCTTCTTTGCGACGACTGAGCGCGTCAATGACCCCGCGCAGTCTGCGCCTGACCGCATCGATCCTTTGCCTTCTGGCCCCTCCGGCCCTGGCGCAGGACGATCTGGCCGACGCGCCGGGGCCGCGCGTTCTCGACACCTCCTCCGACTTTGCCTCGGGGGCGACGGAAGTGCTGATCGACACGCCCAGCGCCCTTGTCTGGTCCACCTATCAGTCGGGGGAAAAGGACGGCTGGTATTACCGCATCTTTCCCGACGGGCACGGGATCCTCAGCCGGCACCCGAATTTCAGCCGGGCGGTCACGGCGATCCGCTGCGACGCGGCCACGGGCTGCACCCCCGTCACCCCGCCGCCGGCCGCCGCCGTGCCCGCCACCGCCGTTCTTGCGGAAATGGAGGCATGGGTGGCCCGCAACGGCGTGCCGCCCGCCGTCGCGCTTGCCCCATCGGAACTGACGTCGCCCACGGCAGTTCCGGGGCCTGCCGTGCCCTCGGCGACCGCCCCGCCGATGCTGAACGCGTCCCCGAACAGGACCATCGCCGTGGTGACGGATTGGACCCCGCCGACCCCTGCGGCGCCGTCCCGCCCTGTCGCCGTACCCCCGGCCCCCGCGCCGCCGGCCCCCGTGCCCCCGATGATCGCCGCCACAGCCGCAAAGCCCCCGATCGTTCAGCGCGGCGCGGAGGCCGGCCGTTCGCCCGCGCGGGCGGCGTCGCATCGGCGCAGCGTGGTGCACAAGGCGACCCCGCCCAAGGCCCCCATCCCGACACGGCGCAACGCGGCCGCCGCCGCGCCGGACCGGTTCACCTGCACCCTCAGCGGGAACCTCGGGTTGACCTATCTGGACCCGCAGGGCGGCGACGTGCGCGTGGGCAAGCTGTCGGGCACGTTCGGATGCAGCTATCGCCACCCTTCGGGCCTGAACATCCGCCTGTCGATGACGGGCTATCCGATCGCCAGCCAGCGTTCGGATTCGGATGCGAGCTTTTCCTACGCCTTGTCCTATCCGCTGCCCGGCGGCTACAACCTGCAATATGCCAGCTATTCGGCGGAATTTCCCCGTCAGCCGCAAAGCGTGGTCAGCGCCTTCGGCCAGGGCGGGTTTCGTTTGTCGAAATCCCTGCCGCCGCTGGACATGGGCAAGATCACCGGCTGGGACGCGCTGGGCAAGATGAACTGCCAGGGCTTTGCGGCCCTGACGCCGGGCGAAAGCCCCAATGGCGGCTTTTCCTGCGGGCTGACCGCCTTCGGCAAGTTCACGTTCCGCGCCACGGCAAATGTCTACACGCCCGGAACGCAGTCCGACTATCAGCCGGATTATTCGTATTCCGCCAGCTACACGGTCAACGACCGCACGGCGATCGAATATTCGAACTATGCCGGAAACCGCTTTCCGTGGAACAGTGGGGGCAACAGCCGTGGCCTTGCAAGCGGCGCCCTGCGCGTCACCTATCGCTTCAGTTTCTGAAGGGGGAGCGTTTCGATGAAGACCCTGCTCGTCATCCTGATCCTGTGCCTTTGGGCGCCGCAGGGCTTCGCCCAGACTGGATTCTCTCAGACGGGACGCGTCCAGGAAAACGCCTCCATGCACAGCCATATCCTGAACGCGAATGTGGGCTATGCGATCTATCTGCCGCCGGGCTTCGATGGGGCCGCACGGCGCTATCCCGTGATCGTGCTGCTGCACGGCGCGGCCGACGGGCAACCGGCCGACTGGTTCCGCTTCATGGCGACGGACCGCGTGCTGGACCGCATGATCAACGAGGGAGAGATTCCGCCCGTGATCGCCGTCGCGCCCGACGGTCGGCGCCCCAATGGCGACCTGCGCAACACCTACTTCCTGAACGATGCCGACGGCGGCTGGCTGTGGGAGGACATGTTCCTGAAGGAGTTCATCCCCTATATCGACCGCTTCTACCCCACCATCGCCACGGCCGAGAGCCGGACCCTTCTTGGCATCTCCATGGGCGGGTTCGCGGCGACCGTGTATCACATGCGCCATCCCGAACGGTTCGGCGCGGCGGCGGTGCTGAGCGGGGCGTTCCGCACGGATGACGACACGGTGCAGATGCAGCAGCCCGCCTTCGACCTGCGTTTCGGAGGGGCCTTCGGCGCAGGGCTGGAAGGGGAAGCGCGCCTGAATGACGCCTATCGCGCGTCAGACCCCGCGCGGCTGGCGGAAACGGTGGTGGCCAAGGACGTCCGCCTTTCGATGGATGTCGGAGCGGAGGATCCGTTCTTCAACGGCAACGCAGCCTTGCATCTTGCACTGCGGAACAAGTCCATCCCCCATCGCTTCGTCGTGCGCGAAGGCGGGCACGAATGGTCCTACTGGGACAGCGGGCTTCCGGACGCACTGCGGTTCCTGTCCGCCCACATGCGGCGGCGTGACTGACAGGCAGTTGGTCGTTTACAGCCGGCGCCCGATCCGCCAGAACGTGCGGCGCAACCCAACGGAGCCTGCCCCATGCCCATCTGCGTCCCCGCCATCCCCACGCGGAGCCTGCCCGATGCATAAGGTGATCTTCGACACCGACCCGGGCGTGGACGATGCGCTGGCCCTTCTGTACCTGGCCCGTCACCCGGACATCGACCTTCTGGGTGTGACCGCCGTCTTCGGCAACGCCCCGCTGGAGATGACGTTTCGCAACGCGCGCGTGCTGACCCGCGCCTTCGGCGTGACGGCCCCCGTGCATGCGGGCGCAGCGGAAGCGCTGGTGCCCGTGCCGGAAGACTTCCCGTGGCACATCCACGGAAACAACGGCTTGGGCAACCTGCCGGTGGACGATGTGGCGGACATCCCCAATTCCACGGCGGTCCGCTTCCTGATCGACACGATCCGCGCCCATCCCGGCGAGGTGCGGGTTCTGGCCGTGGGCCGGATGACCAACCTCGCCCTTGCACTGACCGAGGCGCCGGAAATTGCCGGCCTTGTGAAGGACGTGGTCCTGATGGGCGGCGCCTTCGGCACCCATGGCAACATCAGCCCGGCGGCGGAAGCGAACATCTTCGGCGACCCGCTGGCGGCCGACATCGTCTTCGGCGCGGACTGGACCGTCACCGCCATTCCCCTGAACGTCACGCGGCGCACGGTGATGACGCGCGAGGCCTTGGCCGAGCTGTGCCGCACGGGCGACGAGGCGATGCGGATGGTGGGCGCGCTGTCGCAGGATTACATCAGCTTCTATGAAGGCAACGGGGAAGCGGGGATGCTGGTGCATGATTGCACGGCCGGCGTCTTCCTGACCGATCCCGACCTGTTCGACCTGCAAACCGGCAGCGTGCGGGTCTGCGACCATGGCCCCTTCCGTGGGCAGACGTTGCAAAAGCCCGATGGCGTCGGCTTTGCGCCATCGGGCTGGGACGGACGCCCGACGCAGCGGGTGGCGCTTGACGGAAACGGGGCGGCGATCCTGGATCGGATCGCACGGGCCTGCGGTCGCGCATGACCGACGGGGCGACGGTGGTCGCCCCTTTGCCTTCAGGCGGGCTGCGCGGCGGCGACGGCCGCGTCGAAACGGGCCGGATCGATGCCGAAGCGGGCGGCAAGCTGTTCTTCGCAATCGGCCTGATCCATGTCCAGCCGCGCACCCCCGTGCCGGAACTGGCCACCCGCGCTGTCGTTCAGGCCATTCTTGCCGCGCACATACATGAAGCGGTCGGTGAAGGTCAGCCCGTTCATCGCCTGATGGACCTTGTTGTGGGCGAAATCCATCACGCAGCTGCCATCGTCCGGCCGCAGCGCGACGGCCAGCCCCGCCGCTACGCGGTCGGCCACCTGCGCCGCGATCTGACGGCCCTCGGGCGGAGTCATCAGGGTGAAGCCGCGGTTGTAATCCAGATACAGGCGCCCGTCGCGGTCCAGCATCCCCTGCGCCAGCGCCATATCCGCCCGCAGCCGTTCCACGAAGTCGATGGACACGGCGTCATCGTCGTCCAGACGGAACTGCAGCACCGCGCGCGCGGCGGGATCCACCTCTGCCTTCAGGACGCGCCGGCAGGCGGGGCGATGACGTTCGGGGGCGATCTGGCGCAAGACGATCTGGGGAATGTCCTGCGTCGCCTGCCGCAAGCGTTGCAACGCCCGGTCGGGGAAATCCGCGCCGGTCAGCAGGATCAGCGTGAAATCAGGGTCCGTCTGAAGGCGCAGCGACGGAAGGCACACCTCCTCGAACCACGCGAAACGCAGGGCCAGCCGCGCGGGATCGTAAAGCATGGCCCGACGCGCCGCGAGCGTATCATGTTCCACCTGGAACCCGCCCTCCACCAGAAGCGAGAAGCGACACAAGCCGAGAACCTGATACATGTGTCACAGCCTTTCACGCGTTCCTTGCGCATCTTATGCGCCGGGGCCCGGGGTTCAAGACCAACCTGAGATTTGTGCATTCCTTTGCGGGAACACACAAGATGTGTGAAATCACCGACCAAGGCGACGGCGACTTCGGCAAAATGCTCCGCCGCGCAAAAGGCGGGCGATGTCCGTGGCACCCCCCCTTGGCCAAAAGTTAGTTGGACGAGGACGCGCATTCCCGCCACAAGTGTAATCGGTTGCAAGTTGTTAACGAGTGTCACATGGCATCGTCCCTGTCCGGTGATGTCATGCTTACCGGTGGTGGCTTTGGCCACCACCCCCCCTCTTTCCGGACCCGCACAAGCGGCCCTGCCCCGCGTCACAGCGAGGCCGTGATCCCCCCGTCCACATACAGGATATGCCCGTTCACGAACGCGGACGCGTCCGAGGACAGGAAGACGCAGGCACCCACCAGCTCCTCCACCCGTCCCCAGCGGCCGGCGGGCGTCCGCGCTTCCAGCCATGCGCTGAAGGCCGGATCCGCCACCAGCGCCGCGTTCAGGGGCGTTTCGAAATAGCCGGGCGCGATGGCATTGCATTGCAGGCCGACGCGCGCCCAGTCCGTGGCCATCCCCTTCGTCAGGTTGCCCACCGCCCCCTTCGTGGCCGTGTAGGGCGCGATGCCCGGCCGCGCCAGCGCCGTCTGGACCGAAGCGATGTTGATGATCTTGCCCCGCCCTCGCCCGATCATGTGCCGCGCCACCGCCTGACCCACATGGAAGACGGAGGCGACGTTCGTCTGCAACAGCGCCTCGAACCGCTCGGCCGGAAACTCGGCCAAGGGGGCTCGGTGCTGGATGCCCGCGTTGTTCACGAGGATGTCGATCGGGCCGACCTCCGCCTCGGTCCGGTCGATGGCGGTGCGGACGGCCTGATGATCCGTCACATCCAGAACCAGCGTGGTCACCTCGGCCCCCGGGACCGTGTCGCGCAGCTGGTTCGCGGCGGCGGCCAGGCGGTCCGCATCCGTTCCGTTCAGGATGACGGCCGCCCCCGCCCGCGCCAACCCGCCCGCCAGCGCCTGACCGATCCCGCGGGACGATCCGGTGATCAGGGCCCGCCGCCCCCGAAGGCCGAACAGCGTCTGAAGATATGGGGCCATCGGTATTCGCCTTCTTTTCAGATGTCGGGAAGGGCCACGGGCTTGCGGCGCAGGACGATCAGGCCTGACCCCACGATCAGCGCCGCGCCCAGCAGGGTGGCCTTCCCCGGCACGTCGCCGAACAGAAGAAAGCCGAACAGTGCGCCCCAGACCAGCAGCGAATATTGCAGGGACGCCACCACCGACGCTTCGGCCATCTTCAGCGCCCGCGTCACCAGCACATGCGCCCCGGTCGCCACCATGCCCAGAAGGAACAGCAGCGCCAGATCGCCCGAAGATCGGACGGGCTGCCAGTCCAGCGGGGCCAGCAGCAGCCCCGCCAGCCCCGCCGCCCCGATCTGGAACAGCACCAGATCGCGGTCGGGCGTTTGGCGCAGGGACCGGCCAAGGACCATGATCGCGGCAAAGGCCGCCGTACCCAGCAGGGCGAACACCGCCCCGGGGGTAGAAACCTGCAAGGACGGCGTCAGCAGGATCAGCACGCCCGCAAAACCCACCGCCACCGCCGCCCATGTGCCCGCGGCCACCCGTTCCCCCAGCAGCAGTGGCGAGACGGCGAGGACGTAGATCGGCGCGGCCATCCAGAAGGCCATCACCTCGGCCAGCGGCATGTGGGACACGGCAAGGTAGAACAGGAACACCTCGGCCGTGGCGCAGGCGGCGCGCAATGCTTGAAGGCGCGGGTGGGGGGCGGACCGAAGGCGCGCCACCACCCGCCCCCCGCGCAGCAGGAACGGCACCATCATCACGCCCGCCGCCAGCGACCGCAACAGGATCACCTGCGCCACGCCGTAATCGGCCACCAGCCACTTGCCCAGCGCGTCGTTCATGGCGAAGGCCGCCATGCCCAGCAGCATCAGCAGGGCCCCGAGATGGTTGCCGGACATTCCGAAGCCCCGCCCGCCGGATCAGTTCGCGGCGCGCAGTTCGGTCAGGATCTGCTGCACCTGATCCACCACGTCGGCCCCGATCTCCGCCTTGTGCTTTTCATACACGACCTGCGACTTCTCCAGCATCTCCTCCTGCGCCTCGGGGGTGATGGTGTTGAACTTCAGGCCGGCGGCTTCCATCTTTTCCAGCGACTGCTTGTTCAGTTCCTGGATGGCTTCGCGTTCCACATCGCGCCCGACAGCCGCGCAATCGCGCAGGGCCTGCTGTTCCTCGGGCGCGTAGGTGTTGAAGATCGCCTTGGAGAACAGGAACAGGAACGGCGTGTAGGCGTGCTTCGTTTCGCTGATATACTCCTGCACCTCGTAGAACTTCGATGTGTCGATGGTCACGTAGGGGTTTTCCTGCGCGTCGATGGCCTTGGTTTCCAGCGCCGAGAACACCTCGCCGAACGACATGGGCGTCGCGTTCGCCCCGAAGTTGGAGAAGGTGTCGAGGAAGATGTTGTTCTGCATCACGCGGACCTTCATCCCTTCGAAATCCTCCCACGTCTCGATCGGCCGCTGGGAGTTCGACATGTTGCGGAACCCGTTCTCCCAATAGCCGAGGTTGACGAGGCCGACGGCATCCAGCTTCTCGTTCAGCATCTCTCCGAACGGGCCGTCCATGACCTTGTAGGCCTCCTCGGGGCTGCGGAACAGGAAGGGCAGATCGAAGACGCCCAGCGCCGGCAGCATCCCGACAAGCGGCGAAGACGAGGTGACGACCGCTTCCTGCAGGCCGCTGCGCACGGCCTGCGTGGCCTGAAGGTCGCCCCCCAGCGCGCCGCCCCAGAAGCCCTGCATCTTCATCTTGCCGCCGGTCTTTTCGTCCAGACAGGCCTGCATGGCCTGGATGCCGTTGTTGACCGGATGATCCTCGTTGATGCCGTTGGAAACGCGGAAGCTGCGCTCCTTGAACTCGGCCAGCGCGGGGCCCGTGGCGGTCATCAGGGTGGTGACGCACAGGATCGCCTTCAGCGCGGAATGTTTCATGGTATCCTCCCTAGTGTTCGTTGTTTCAGTAGAACCAGTTGGCCGGAACGATGACGATGTCGGGGAACAGGACCAGCAGCAGCAAGACCAGCACCTCGGCGATCAGGAACGGCCAGACGCCCGTGATCACCTTGCCCAGCGGCACGCGTCCCACGCTGCTGACGACGTTCAGCACCACGCCCACGGGCGGCGTCAGCAGTCCGATGCAGCAGTTCATGATGAACATCACCCCGAAATAGATCGGGTCGATCCCCGCCTTCGTGATGATGGGCATCAGCACCGGCGTCAGGATCAGGATGGTCGGCGTCAGGTCGAGCGCGGTGCCCACGATCAGGACCAGCACCATGATCACCAGCATCAGCAGCTTCGGGTTGTCGATCAGCGGCTCGATATAGCCCGCGATGCCGGCGGGGATGTTGGCGGCGGTGATCAGCCAGGCCGACACCAGCGCCGCGCAGACAAGGAACATGATCGCCGCCGTGGTCCGGCCGGCCGCGATCAGCACATGCGGCAGGTCCCGGGGCTTCAGCTCGCGGTAGACGACCATGCCGACGAAGAGGGCGTAGAAGGCCGCGATCACCGCCGCCTCGGTCGGGGTGACGACGCCCAGCTTGATGCCGCCCAAGATGATCACCGGCATTCCCAGCGCCCAGAGGGCCCGGGCCGAGGTGCGGCCCCGCTCCGTCCAGCTGGCGCGCGGCAGGGTTTCCACCTTGTCGTTGCGGGCCACGATCAGCCAGGTGACGACCAGCACCACCCCCATCAGCACGCCCGGCACGATCCCCGCCATGAATAGCTTTGAGATGGAGAGGTTCGCCGCCACGCCGAAGATGATGAAGGCCATCGACGGCGGAATGACCGGCGCGATCACGCCCCCCGCCGCGATCAGGCCCGCCGAGCGGGGTACGTTGTAGCCCGCCCGCGCCATCATCGGGATCAGGATGGCGGCCAGTGCCGCCGTGTCCGCCGCGGCCGAGCCCGAGATGGAGGCCATGATGACCGCCGCGATGATCGCCACAAGGCCAAGCCCGCCGCGGATGTGGCCGACGCAACTGATGGCGAATTCGATGATGCGCTTGGACAGGCCCCCAGCGTTCATCAGCTCTCCCGCCAGGATGAAGAAGGGGATGGCCAGCAGCGTGAAGGTGTCGGCCCCGATCAGCATGTTCTGGGCGATGATCTGCGTGTTGAACATGCCCATCCAGGACATCAGCACCACGCCGCAGAAGATCAGCGCGAAGGCGACGGGCACCCCCACGGCCATGGAGCCGAGAAGCGAGACGATGAAGACCAGAAGCGTCATTCGCCACCTCCACGCACACCCTCGGCGGGGTCCATCTCTCCGCAGAAGCTGCGGATCTCGGACTCGGTGACGCGGCCCGTCAGAAGGCGCGCCAGCCGTTCCAGGGTGATCAGGATGATGCCCGCCCCAGTGAACAGCCCGATGCCGTAGACCCAGGCCATGGACAGCCCCGACACCGGCGCGTCCATGCTGGCGTTGATGGGCAACTGCTTCCAGGTGCCATGGGTCAGCACGGCGGCGCAGCCCACGATCATCACGTCCGACAGCCCCATCAGCACCAGCCGCCCCCGCCGGCCAAAGCGGGCGACGAAGGTTTCCATCCCCATGTGCAGACGGTGGTGATGCGCCACCACCGCACCGATGAAGGTCAGCCAGACAAAGGCGAAGCGCGACAGCTCGTCCGAGACCGCGAGGCCGGAGTTCATGGTGTAGCGCATGACCACGTTGACGAAGACCATGATCGCCATCGCGGCCAGAAGCAGCGCCAGCAGGATGTCGAGAAAGCGGAAGAAGGCATGGACCAGTGCGGTCATCCTATATCCTTTCGCCAAGGTCGCGGCCGATCAGGTTGCGCATCAGCTCCCGCACGCCGAAGCGCCATTCGGGGCAGCGGTCGGTGCGGTCCACCCAGTTGACCAGCCGGCCCAGACGGGGCGAAGCGATCTCCACCCGGTCCCCCACCTCATGCGTGAAGCCCTGCCCTGCGCCCCGCCGATCCTTCACCGGGGCGAACATCGTGCCAAGGAACAGCACCGCCCCGTCGGGATACTGGTGCGAGCGGTTCAGAAGCTGGCCCACCAGATCGGCGGGCGACCGGCTGATCGCCTCCATCGCGCTGTCGCCGGTCATGACAAAGCCGTCCTCCCCCTCCACCCGGAGGGAGACGACGGAGCGGTTCAGGTCGTCGTGGGTGAAATGGTCGTCGAACAGCCGAAGGAAGGGGCCGATGGCGCAGGAGGCGTTGTTGTCCTTGGCCTTGCCCAGCAGCAGGGCCGAGCGGCCCTCGACGTCGCGCAGGTTGACGTCGTTGCCCAATGTGGCGCCCAGGATCGTGCCGTCGGACCGGACGACGACGACCACCTCCGGCTCGGGGTTGTTCCATTCCGATATGGGGTGGATGCCGACCATGTCGCCGCATCCCACCGCCGACATCGGCTGCGCCTTGGTGAAGATCTCGGCATCCGGGCCGATGCCCACCTCCAGATACTGGGACCAGAGGCCCATGTCCTGCAGCAGCGCCTTGATCTGGCGGGCCTTGTCGGATCCGGCCTGCACTCCGCGCAGGTTTTCCCCGATCACGGGGGCCAGCCGCGCCCGCACCTCGTTCGCGCGGGTGCTGTCGCCACGGGCCTGTTCCTCGATCACGCGTTCCAGCATGCTGTCGGCAAAGGTGACGCCTGCGGCCTTGATCGCGTGAAGGTCGACGGGCGCCAGAAGGTGCCCGGCAGACCCGTCCAGAAACGCCTGAAGCGGGCCAAGGTCCGGCAGGTCACGCGTGACAAGCGCCGCGCGCAGGTCCGTGCGTTCCAGAAGCCCCGACATGGTGGCGGAAAGGCCGGTCAGGTCGAACACATGGCCCCCCCGCAGGATCACGGGGCATGGCCCGCCCTGCACGGTCGACCAGACCCGGCCCAGCAATGTCGCACGCTCCGCATCCTCCGGCAAAAGCGCGGACGCGTTCAAAGGCTGCCGTGAAGCCACCTTGCCCCTCCCTCATGTGACGGCGCCCTCCAGCACCGCGTCGCCTGATGATGTCAGACAACAGTATCACATGACCCTAAGCGTGGCCCGGCCAACCTGTCCACCGGAATCTTGAACGGCGGCCTAGGGGTGGAAATCCAGCTCCAGCGCGACCCGTTCGGTGGAGCCGGCCATGTGCGTCCGCATCGCCGCCCGCGCCCGCGCCGGATCGCCCGCGGCGATGGCCTCGCGCAGTTCGCGATGTTCGCGGGTGACCACCTCCACGATCTCCTCCAGCCGGATCCGCTGGCGCGAGGCGACGATGGTGTGCAGGATCCGGTCCGAGATCGCGCCAAGGAACTGCACGAAATAGTCGTTGCCCGTCGCCGCCGCGATGATGCGGTGGAACTCCAGATCGGCCAGCATGCCGTCCTGCGCCCCTTCGCCGGTGTCGGCCATGCGGATCATCGCCTCGTCCATCTGTTGCAGATGTTCGGGTGTGTGGTGCAGGGCGGCCAGTCCCGCCGCCTCGATCTCCAGCGGGACGCGCAGCTGGAACAGGTGGCGGAAGGCCAGCTTGTCCATCTGGCCGCCATCGTCCAGCCGGATGTGGCGGGTGGGACGTTCGATGACAAAGGCGCCCACGCCCTGCCGCGTCTCGATCATGCCCTCGTTGCGCAGCTGCGCGATCGCCTCGCGGATGACGGTGCGGCTGACGCCGAAGGTCTTCGACATCGCGTGTTCGGTCGGCAGCTTGTCCCCGGGCTTCAGTGCGCCCGTCCGGATCTGCTGCGTGAACTGGGCCGCGATGCGGCCCGGCAGATGCTCGTTCCGGGTGATCTGGGTGAAATCGGCGCTCATGCTCGCTCCTCGCGGTCCGTCCGTGGTCAGGGCCGATCGATCTGGCAACCGGGATTCATCATCGCCCTCGGATCCAGCGCCTGCTTGATCGACAAAAGAAGCTGGCGGTGTATCGCAGGCAGGCGCGCTTCGAAATCGTCCTTTTTCAACCGCCCGATTCCATGCTCGGCGCTGATCGATCCGTCATAGCGGTCCAGCACGGCGTTCACGATCTTCTTGGCCTTCAGGATCTGCGGTTCCTCCTGTTCCGGGCCCAGAGTGTAATCCGGCAGCACGTTCAGATGGACATTCCCGTCCCCCACATGCCCGTAAGACACGCAGATGCAGCCGGGCATCTGCGCCGTCACGGTCGCCTCGGCCTCCGCCACGAAATCGGCCAGCCGCGATAAGGGGACGGAGATGTCGGTCCGCATGTGCCGCCCGCGCTGGGCCTGCCCCAGGTTCATCCCCTCGCGGATGGCCCACAGGTTCCGCGCCTGAGTTGTCGACTGCGCGATCACCCCGTCCAGCGCCAGACCGCGTTCGAAGGCGGATTCAAGGAACCGCTGCATCAGGTCGGCCACATCGACAAGACCGGAACCCGTGATCTCGATCAGTGCATAGGCGGGATACGTCGCCTCCAGCGGGATCGGCAGGTCCGGCATCGCTTCCCGTGCAAGATCGATGGCCAGCGGGGGCATGAACTCGAAGGCCGACATCAGGTCGCAGCACTCCCGCCGGGCCCGGCGATACAGGGCGATCACGTCCTCCAACCCCGCCAGCCCCACCAGGGCGGTGGCCACCTGTTCGGGCACCGGCAGCAGTTTCAGGGATACGGCGGTGATGATGCCCAGCGTCCCTTCCGCCCCGATGAACATCTGCTTCAGGTCGATGCCGCGATTGTCCTTGCGCAGCTTCGACAGGCCGTCGAACAGGCGGCCGTCGGGCAGAACCACCTCCAGCCCCAGAACCATCTCGCGCGTCATGCCGTAGCGGAGGACGTTGATCCCGCCCGCGTTGGTGGACACGTTACCCCCGATCCGGCAACTGCCCTGCGCGCCCAGCGACAGGGGAAAGAACAGACCTGCCTCCGCCACGCGCTCCTTGATGGTTTCCAGCACCGCCCCCGCTTCGACCACGGTCGAGAAGTTGTCGGCGTCAAGGCTGCGGATGCGGGTCATCCGTTCCAGGCTGACAACGACCTGGCTGGCTGGCGAATCCGGTGTGGCCCCCAGCACAAGCCCCGTGTTCCCGCCCTGCGGGACGACGGCCAGCCCCAGCGACGCGGCGGCGGTCACGCAGGCCTGAACCTCGGCCGTGTTGCGCGGACGCAGAACGGCCACGGCGTCGCTTTGCACATCGCCGTGCCAGTCGCGGCAATAGGGGCGGACCGCCTCCCCCACCAGCACGAGATCGGCGCCCAGAAGGGCGATCAACTGCGTCGCTTGCCTGTCATCGGTGACCATCATCACGTCGTCCATGTCTTAGGGTTTGCAGGTCGTCAGACAATCATACTATCCTATCCGGACCGGAATGCGATCCGAGATTTGAAGGGGGGAACGGCATGCACATCCTGATCATCGGGGCCGCCGGCATGTTGGGGCGCAAGCTGACGCAGCGGCTGGTGCGGGACGGCGCGACCGACGCGCTGACGCTGGCCGACGTGGTGCCGCCCGAAACGCCGGCCGGCTTCACTGGCACCGCGACCTGCCTCGCCGCCGATCTGTCGGCCCCCGGCACCGCCGCGCAACTGATCGCGGGACGGCCCGACGTGATCTTCCACTTCGCCGCCATCGTATCCGGAGAGGCGGAGGCCGAGTTTGAGAAGGGCTACCGCATCAACCTCGACGGAACGTGGGCCCTGTTCGAGGCGATCCGGCAGGCCCATCTGGCGGACGGCTACTTCCCGCGCGTGGTCTTCGCCTCCTCCATCGCGGTGGTGGGTGCGCCGCTGCCCTTCCCCATCCCCGACGACTTCCACACGACGCCGCTGACCAGCTATGGCACCCAGAAGGCGATCAGCGAGCTGTTGCTGGCCGACTACACCCGTCACGGATTCTTCGACGGCATCGGCATCCGCCTGCCCACGATCTGCATCCGACCGGGCGTGCCGAACAAGGCGGCCTCGGGCTTCTTTTCCAATATCCTGCGCGAACCGTTGGTGGGCCAGCCGGCCGTCCTGCCGGTGCCCGACACCATCCGGCACTGGCACACCTCCCCCCGCTCGGCCGTGGGCTTCATGATCCATGCGGCCACGATGGACACCGCGGCCATCGGTCCCCGGCGCAACCTGTCGATGCCCGGCCTCAGCGCCACGGTGGGGGAGCAGATCGAGGCATTGCGCCGAGTGGCGGGCGACAAGGCCGTGGCGCTGATCCGGCGTGAGCCCGATCCGTTCATCACCCGCATGTGCGAAAGCTGGGCCCCGGGCTTCGAGGCGACGCGCGCCCGCGCTCTCGGCTTCACCGCCGAGGACAGCTTCGACGACATCATCCGCGTCCATGTCGAGGATGAGCTGGGGGGCACGCTTTGACCCGCCACATCGCCTTTCTGGGCACCGGCCTGATGGGAACGCCGATGGCGCGGCGGCTGCTGGCCGCGGGCCACCGCGTCACCGTCTGGAACCGCGCCACCGCGAAGGCCGAGGCACTGGTGCCCGACGGCGCGACGCTGGCCGCCGATCCGGCCCTGGCCGTGGCGCGGGCGGAAATCGTCTTCACCATGCTGGCGGACGGCCCGGCCGTGGCCTCCGTCCTGTTCGAACAGGGGGTGGCGCAGGCGCTTTTGCGTGATGCGGTGGTGATCGACACATCCTCCATCGCGCCGATGCAGGCGCGCCTTCATGCGCGGCGGCTGGCGGATCTGGGCGTCCATCACGTCGATTGTCCGGTCTCGGGCGGCGTCGTGGGGGCGCGGGAAGGAACGCTCGCCCTGATGGCGGGGGGCGACGCGGCGGTGATCGAAGGCGTGACGGACGTTCTGGCGGCCTTGGGCCGCGTGACCCATGTCGGCCCTTCGGGCGCCGGGCAGGTCTGCAAGCTGGCCAACCAGCAGATCGTGGCCATCACCATCGGCGCGGTGGCCGAGGCGATGATGCTGGTTTCCGCCGGCGGCGCCGACCGCGCGAAGTTCCGCGACGCGATCCGCGGAGGCTTTGCCGAAAGCCGTATTCTCGACCTGCATGGCGGGCGGATGGTCGCCCGGGACTTCACCGCCGGCGGCCCGTCGCGGTTGCAGTTGAAGGATCTGGACAGCGCCACAGATCTGGCAAAGGCCGCGGAACTGACGCTGCCGCTGACGCAAGCGGTGCAGGCGGCGTTTCGCGATTTCGTCGCCTCGGGCCACGGCGACACCGATCACAGCGGGCTTCTGCTGCATCTTGAAGCGACCAACCACAAGGACGAACCATGACCACCGACCAGACCCCGCGCCGCCTGCGTTCGCAGGACTGGTTCGACAATCCCGACCACGCCGACATGACCGCGCTGTATCTGGAACGGTTCATGAATTACGGCACGACACCCGAGGAGCTGCGGTCCGGCAAGCCGATCATCGGGATCGCGCAGTCGGGCAGCGACCTGAACCCCTGCAACCGCCACCATCTGGATCTGGCCAAGCGCGTGCGCGACGGCATCCGCGACGCGGGCGGCATCCCGATCGAATTTCCGTCGCACCCCCTGTTCGAAAACTGCAAGCGCCCGACCGCGGCGCTGGACCGGAACCTCGCCTATCTGGGGCTGGTCGAACTGCTGTATGGCTATCCGTTCGACGGGGTGGTACTGACCACGGGTTGCGACAAGACCACGCCCTCGGCCCTGATGGCGGCCGCGACGGTGGACCTTCCGGCAATCGTGCTGTCGGGCGGGCCGATGCTGGACGGCTGGCATGAAGGGAACCTCGTCGGCTCCGGCACCGTCATCTGGCAGTCCCGCCGCCGCTATGCCGCCGGAGAGATCACGCGGGACGAGTTCCTCCAGACCGCGCTCGATTCCGCGCCCTCCATCGGGCATTGCAACACGATGGGCACGGCGTCGACCATGAACGCCATCGCCGAAGCGCTGGGCATGTCGCTGACGGGCGGTGCGGCCATTCCTGCGGCTTACCGCGAGCGGGGCCAGATCGCCTATCGCACCGGCCGGCGCGCGGTGGAACTGGTGCGGGAAGACATCCGCCCTTCGCACATCATGACGCGGGCGGCGTTCCTGAACGCGATCAAGGTCACCTCCGCCATCGGGGGATCCACAAACGCGCAGCCGCACATCATGGCGATGGCGCTGCATGCGGGGGCGGAACTCCATCCCCATGACTGGCAGGTCCACGGCTATGACATCCCGCTTCTGGCAAACGTCCAGCCGGCGGGCGCCTATCTGGGCGAACGGTTCCACCGCGCGGGCGGCGTGCCGGCCATCATGTGGGAACTGCTGCAAGCGGGGCAACTGGACGGCGACTGCCCCACCGTGACGGGCAAGACGATGGCCGAGAACCTCGTCGGCCGCGCCAGCACCGACCGCGAGGTGATCAAGGCCTATGACGCGCCGATGATGGAGCGCGCCGGTTTCCTCGTCCTCAGCGGCAACCTCTTCGACTTCGCGATCATGAAGACCAGCGTCATCTCGGACGGGTTCCGCGAACGCTACCTGTCCCAGCCGGGGCATGAGGGGGTGTTCGAGGGCAAGGCCTTCGTCTTCGACGGATCGGCCGACTACCACGCCCGGATCAACAATCCGGAGCTTGATATCGACGAATGGTCCATCCTCGTGATCCGGGGGGCGGGACCGATCGGCTGGCCCGGCTCGGCCGAGGTGGTGAACATGCAGCCGCCGGACCGCCTGATCAAGCGGGGCATCCGCAGCCTGCCCACGATCGGCGACGGGCGCCAGTCGGGCACGGCCGACAGCCCGTCGATCCTGAACGCCTCGCCTGAAAGCGCGGCCGGCGGCGGGCTGGCCTGGCTGCGGACGGGCGACACCATCCGCATCGACCTGAACCACGGCCGCTGCGACATGCTTGTCGCGCCCGAGGAGATCGAGCGTCGCAAGGCCGAGGGCCTTCCACCCGTCCCCACATCGGCAACCCCGTGGCAACGGATCTACCGGGACACGGTCACGCAGATGGTGGACGGCGCGACCATCAGGGACGCGGAGGAGTTCACGCGCATCAGTTCGAACCTGCCGCGCCACAACCACTGAACGGAAGCCGGAAGATCACCTTCCGGCTACCCCGTTACGGCCGGAACCCCGGCACGTCCCACCAGGCGGACGGCCGGCTTGGCGGTTCGGGGGGAAGCCCGATATCCTTCCGCTGCCGATCATCAAGCGTCGTGATGGAGGGCAGAGGCCGGGCCTTGGACGCGGGCAAAAGCGCCCGGATGGCCGAAGCCATCTTCGAGACAAGCGAAAACATGGAAATGAGTCCTTCAAACGCACGGACATGCAGCCAAGGCTGCAGATGCGGGCAGATCGAAGAACCGGAAGGCGCGTTCGATCAGCCCTGCGAAGCGGCAGAATGCCAGCAACGTCGCAGGGCACCCGTGGGACCGGAGCGGTCATGGCGATTGATCTTATGATGCATCTGACCCTCCTTTCTCGCATGGGGCGGATTCGCGTTTTCCATCACGCGGGCGTGATGGGCAGGGTTCTGCGTTCCCTGCCCACCTTTTGTCAACACAGAAATGCACGTTCAGGTTGGGTTCATTCCAGTTCGACCAGAAGGTCCTTCGCGTCGATCTGCGCGCCTTGGGTGACGTGGACGGCCTTCACGGTGGCGGCGCGGTCGGCGTGCAGCGCGGTTTCCATCTTCATTGCCTCGATCGTCAGCAGCAGATCGCCCGCGTTTACTGCCTGCCCCGCCGTCACGGCCACGGCCGCCACCGATCCGGGCATGGGCGCACCGACGTGGTTCGGGTTGCCCGCTTCCGCGCGCGGCCGTGCGGTCTTGGCGGCGGCGGCGCGGTTGGCAACGCGGATCACGCGGGGCTGGCCGTTCAGCTCGAAGAACACGCGCACGTCGCCTTCCTCCGTCGTCTCGCCCACGGTCTGAAGGCGGATTTCCAGCGTCTTGCCGGGATCGATCTCGGCCACGATCTCCTCCCCCGCCTCCATCCCGTAGAAGAAGGTGCGGGTGGGCAGAACGCGGACGGGGCCGTAGGTCCGTTGCCGCTTGAAGAAGTCGGTGAAGACCTGCGGATACATCACGTAGCCGTTCAGATCCTCATCGCTCAGCGCGACCTCCTCGTCCTCTTCCGACAGGTCCGCGACCAGCTTTGCCCGCACGGCCGCAAGGTCGACGGGCGGCAGATGCGTGCCGGGCCGTTCGGTGGAGGGCTGCGCGCCCTTCAGGACCTTCCTCGTGATCCCCTCGGGCCAGCCGCCATGGGGCTGGCCAAGGTTGCCCTTCAGCATGTCCACGACGCTGTCGGGGAAGCTGACATCGACGGCCGGATCCTCCACCTGCGCGCGCGTCAGGCCCTGCGCCACCATCATCAGCGCCATGTCGCCCACCACCTTGGAACTGGGGGTGACCTTCACGATGTCGCCGAACATCCGGTTGGCGTCGGCATAGGCTTCGGCCACCTCGTGCCACCGCTCCTCCAGCCCCATCGATCGCGCCTGCGCCTTGAGGTTGGTGAACTGGCCCCCCGGCATCTCGTGCAGCCAGACTTCGGACGCGGGGGCCTGCATCCCGCTTTCGAACGCCGCGTATTGCCCGCGCACCGCTTCCCAATAGTTGGAGATTTCGCGGATCGCGGCCACGTCCAGCCCCGTGTCACGCTCGGTGTGGCGCAGTGCTTCCACGATGGACCCCAAGGGCGGCTGCGACGTTCCGCCCGAAAACGCATCCATCGCGGCGTCCACCGCGTCCACCCCCGCCTCGGCCGCGGCCAGGATCGTGGCGCCACCAAGGCCGCCCGTGTCATGGGTGTGGAAGTGGATGGGCAGGCCCACCTCCTCTTTCAACGCGCGGATCAGCACGCGGGCGGCGGCGGGCTTCAGCACGCCCGCCATGTCCTTCACGCCCAGCATATGCGCGCCGGCATCACGCAGGCTGCGGGCGAGGCCCACGTAATGGTTCAGGTCGTACTTCGCCCGGTCGGGGTCCAGGATGTCCCCGGTGTAGCAGAGGGTGCCTTCGCAGACCTTCCCCGCCCCGATCACCGCGTCCATTGCGACGCGCATGTTCTCCACCCAGTTCAGGCTGTCGAACACGCGGAACACGTCCACGCCCGAAGCCGCCGCCTGCGCCACGAAGGCCTGCACCACGTTGTCGGGATAGTTGGTGTAGCCCACCCCGTTCGACGCGCGCAGCAGCATCTGCGTCATCACGTTGGGCAGGCGGTCGCGGATGTCGCGCAGGCGTTGCCACGGATCCTCTTGCAGGAAACGATACGCCACGTCGAAGGTGGCCCCGCCCCAGCATTCCACGCTGAAGAGCCCGCCCATGTTCGCGGCATAGGCCGGCGTCACGCGCACCATGTCGATGGACCGCATTCGCGTGGCCAGCAGCGACTGGTGCCCGTCCCGCATCGTGGTGTCGGTGATCAGCAGCCGCTTCTGCGCCAGCATCCAGTCCGCCACGGCCTGCGGTCCGTCGCGTTCCAGCAGGGTGCGGGTGCCGGGCTGCGGCTCCCCTTTCGGGGCGGGCGGGCGCGTGTCGCGCAGGCTGGCGGCGGGGCGGGAACGTCCGGCGGTTTCGGGATGCCCGTTCACCGTGATGTCGGCGATGTAGGTCAGGATCTTCGTCGCGCGGTCCTGGCGGCGGGAAAACTGGAACAGCTCCGGCGTCGTATCGATGAACTTGGTGGTGTAGGTGTTCGACAGGAAGGTCGGGTGTTTCAGCAGGTTGATGACGAAGTCGATGTTGGTGCTGACGCCGCGGATGCGGAATTCGCGCAGCGCGCGGTCCATGCGGGCGATGGCCAGGTCCGGCGTCTGCGCCCAGGCCGTGACCTTCACGAGAAGGGAGTCGTAATACCGCGTGACCACCGACCCTGAATAGGCCGTGCCCCCGTCCAGCCGGATGCCGTTGCCCGTGGCGCTGCGATAGGCGGTGATGCGGCCGTAATCGGGGATGAAGTTGTTCTGCGGATCCTCCGTCGTGACGCGGCACTGCACCGCGTGGCCCGACAGGGTGATGTCCTCCTGCCGCGCCGCGCCCGTCGCCTCGGCCAGGGTGGCGCCTTCGGTGATGCGGATCTGGGCCTGCACGATGTCGATGCCGGTCACTTCTTCCGTGACGGTGTGTTCGACCTGAACGCGCGGGTTCACCTCTATGAAGTAGAACTGGCCCGAGTCCATGTCCATCAGGAACTCCACCGTGCCGGCGCATTGGTACCCGACATGGGCGCAGATGCGGCGGCCCAGGTCGCAGACCTCGGCCCGCTGGGCGTCGGTCAGGTAGGGGGCGGGCGCGCGTTCGACGACCTTCTGGTTGCGCCGCTGCACGGTGCAGTCGCGTTCATACAGGTGGAAGATGTTGCCGTGACTGTCGCCAAGGATCTGCACCTCCACATGCCGGGCGCGCAGGATCATCTTTTCCAGATACCCCTCGCCGTTGCCAAAGGCCGCCTCCGCTTCGCGCCGGCCTTCGCGCACCTTCTCGATCAGCTCCTCGGGGTTGTTCACGGGGCGCATCCCGCGACCGCCGCCCCCCCATGACGCCTTCAGCATCAGGGGATAGCCGATCTCGGCCGCCTCGGCCTTGATCGTGTCCCAGTCCTCCCCCAGAACGGCGGTCGCGGGGATCACGGGCACCCCCGCCTCCACCGCCACGCGGCGGGCGCTGGCCTTGTCGCCCAAGGCGCGCATCGTCTCCGCCTTGGGCCCGATGAAGGCGATGCCGGCCGCGGCGCAGGCCTCCACGAAGTCGGGGTTTTCGGACAGAAGGCCATAGCCGGGATGGATCGCGTCCGCGCCCGACATCTTCGCCACGCGGAGGATCTCCGGAATGCTCAGATACGCGCCCACCGGCGACAGGCCCTCCCCGATCCGGTACGCCTCGTCGGCCTTGAAACGGTGCAGGCCCAGCTTGTCTTCCTCGGCGTAGACGGCCACGGTCCGCTTGCCCATCTCGGTCGCCGCGCGCATCACGCGGATCGCGATCTCGCCCCGGTTCGCAACAAGGATCTTCTGGAAAGTCGGCATGCGGACAGCTCCCCGATGGATGTGGGGGAAAGCCGCCCGAACGCTGCGGGCGGCTTTCCCTTCATGACGCTAGCATCATCCCGCGTTGCACGAACAGCGGGAAGTTTCGGGGCCTAGCTGAACTGGATGCCGCCATCGATCATGATCGACTGCCCGGTCATGTAGTCGCTGTCCGGCGAGGCGAGGTAGGACACGAGCTTGGCCACATCCTCGGGCACGGACACCCGGCCCAGATGGATGCTTTCGGAATATTTCTTCAACGCCTCGCCGCGCTGCATCCCTTCCTCGGCCGCCAGCTTCTGGTCGATCAAGTCCCACATGGCGGTGCCGACGATGCCCGGGCAATAGGCGTTGACGGTGATGCCGTGCTTGGCCCATTCCATCGCGGCCCCCTGCGTCAGACCCCGCACGCCCCATTTCGACGCCGAATAATGCGACAGCAGCGCAAAGGGCCGATACGCCACGATGGAGGCCGCGCCGATGATCTTGCCGCCCCCGCCCTGCGCGATCATCTGGCGCGCGGCTTCGGTATAGCACAGGAACACGCCGCGCAGGTTCACGGCCATGACGTGGTCCCATTCTTCCACGTCCATCTCCAGCAGCGATGTGACGCGGGCGATCCCGGCATTTGCGACCATGACGTTCAGGCGGCCGTGGTCGGCGACGGTCTTGGCCACCATCTCCTTCACCTGCGCGGCGTCCGACACGTCGGCCAGCGCGGTGGTGACCTTGCGGCCGCTGGCGCGGATCTCCTCGGCGGTGGCCTCCAGCATCTCGGCGTTCTGCGACACGTCGTTCAGCGCCAGATCGTGCCCGTCCGCGGCCAGCCGTTCGGCGATGGCCTTTCCGATGCCGCGCCCCGCGCCCGTGACCAGCGCCGTGGATGATGAAACCGTGGTGACCATGATGTGCTCCTCTCCCATAAGGGGCTCCTCCGGCCCCCGGGGAAAGGCTAGCCGCTTCCGGCGCGCAGGGGGTAGTAGCACCCTAATACGGGTGTCGATGACGGGGTGTCTTGCCGATTCCGGGGTTGAAGCAGTTGGTCGGATCCAGTGCGGCGTAATGCGCGGCCAAGGCGGGCTTGGCCTTGTACAGATGCCCGACATTGTGTTCGGCCGGATACTCCGCACCCCGCGCGTCCAGCCGTTCCAGCATCGCCCCCTTCAAGGCCGCCGCATCCGCGCCCTTCTTCAACACGTAATCCTGATGCAGCACATGGCACAGGAAGTGGCCGTAATAGATCTTCTGTTCGACCTGCGCGTCGAGTTCGGGGGGAAGACGCTCGAACCATTCCTCGTCGTTGCGGCGCAGCGCGATGTCGAGGGCGAGGATCTCTCCGCTTTGATGCACGGCGCCGTAACGGACTGCGGCCCCGGCGGCGGCGAAGCGGTGCAGCATGGCCTTCGCACCTTCGTTCTTGTCGCACAGGAACCAGCCCGGCCCGACCGTGTCCGTCAGGATGGCTTCGGTCTGCGCGGCCGTCTCGCCCGACACCTTCAGGATCAGGTGATGTTCGTACCGCGCGCGGAAGTCCAGCATCCGGCGGGGCAGCGGTTCGGGCAGCAGGCGGGACAGGCCCTGAAGCACGCGGTCTGTCAGCCCTTTCGGCAGCCGCGCGTCCAGCGCGCCCTTCAGCGCGAAAAAACGCGGCAAACGGTCCGTGCCCAGCCAGTGGATCATCAGGACCGTGTCCTTGCCATAGCGGTGGGTGATGTCGAAACAGTCGCGGTGCAGGTATTCGCCGCTGACCGGCAGTTCGGGCAGTTCGGTCAGCAGGCGGCGGCGCAGGTCGGTCAGGGCCGCCGTGTCGTTGGTGCCGATGTAGTAGATGCGCTCCCCCGCCTTGGCTGCGAAAGTATCAAGACGCACGGCAAAGACCGCGACTTTGCCCGCAGAACCCGACGCCTCGTGCAGCCCGCGCGGGTCGGCGTTGAAGCGCGCCGGCGTGGCGGCGGTCACGTCGCGCACCCGTTCGGCATAATCGTGGTCCGAGGCACGGCCGGCCTGATGCACCGGCCCGATCTCCCCCCGGTCCAGACGGTCCAGCATCTCCTCGGGCGTGTCGCCAAGGTCGATGCCCAGATGGTTGACCAGACGCAGCACCCCGTCCGCCCCCACCTGCGCGAACAAGGCGCATTCGGTATAGGACGGCCCCCGTCGCACCAGCGCGCCGCCGGAGTTGTTGCACACGCCCCCCACGATCGACGCACCAAGGCAGGAGGACCCGATCACGGAATGCGGCGTCCGCCCCTCTTTCGCCAGCAGCCGTTCCAACGTGTAAAGCGTCCCGCCCGGCAGGCTGAGGATCTGGCGCCCGCCGTTCAGCAGGTGAATCCGGTCCAGCCGCAGGGTGGAGAGGATGACCACCGGCCGGTCGTACTCGCCCTTGGGCGTGGACCCTTCCGTCAGCCCGGTGTTCGCCGCCTGAAGGATGATGATGGCCCCCGCCTCCACCGCCGCCTGAAGCACGGCCCACATCTCGCGCAGCGTGCCGGGGATCACGACGGCCGCCGCCTCCCCCTCGCCGGACCGGAAGCCCTTGCGGAACCGCTCGGTTGCGTGGGGTTCGGTCAGACAGTGGCGCGGGCCCACGATGTCGGTCAGGCGTCGGATCAGGCTGTCACGCGGCATCGGTCATCTCTCCCCTTGATCGCGATCAGCATAATTTGTCTACGACTTTGCGGGTAGTATGCGCATAATACCCGCAGCCTGCTTTCCACGTCTAACATCGATCCCATATGAGAATGAGGAGGAGACGCTTGGCAAAATTCGTGCACAGCATGATCCGGGTTCTGGACGAGGCGCGATCCGTCGCCTTCTACGACCGCGCCTTCGGGCTGAAGGTCACGGACCGGATCGAGTTCGACGACTTCGTGCTGATCTACCTGTCGAACGCCGAGAATGCGTTCGAGCTGGAGCTGACCATCAACAAGGGCCAGACCGACCCCTACGATCCCGGCAAGGGCTATGGCCACGCCGCCTTCGTGGTGGAGGATGTGGACGCCGAGCATGCGCGGTTCGAGGCGGAGGGGCTGTCGCCGCGCAAGCTTGTCGATTTCCAGCATGAAGGGCGCACGCTGGCGAGGTTCTTCTTCGTGCAGGATCCCGACGGCTATCAGATCGAGGTGATCGGACGCGGAGGACGGTTCGGCTGAGGACGTGACGCGGCCTGTGGAGGGGCCGCGCGAATGGGAGGAGAGATCATGGACATGACGCAAAGCCTGCCTTCGGGCAGCGCGTCCTCGGTCGCCGTATCGACGGTCGCCGACGACAACTACAAACGCATCCCGATCGGCCTTGAACGGGGATCGGGGTCGCGCAAGCTGCTGGCGCGGATGCTGCGGGTGATGTTCCCGCACCCGCAGATCAGCGACGGCCCCTACATCCGGTCGGCGGAAGCGGTGCTGAACATGGCCTGCGAAAAGCCCGGCCGACAGGTGGCCTTCGCCGCCGCCATCCAGGACCTGATGAACCTGAAGTTCGAGGAGATGGACGACGCCACAGCGCTGGAGCATCTGCGCCGCATGCAGGGGCACGACTTCTTCACGCAGGTGCAGGGTTCGGCCCTGCTGGCCTTCTATGACGATCCGGAGGTGTGGGACGCGCTGGGCTATGAAGGGCCCAGCTTCGACAAGGGCGGCTACGTGAACCGGGGGTTCGACGACCTGGATTGGCTGCCCGACCCGCGGATCGAGGAATATCAGGGGGATGACGCATGACACAGATCGCACAGGACGAACCCGCCGTCGTCATCATCGGATCGGGCGCGGGCGGCGGCACGCTGGCCTATGAACTGACAAGGCAGGGCATTCCCTGCGTGGTGCTGGAAGCCGGCCCCTACCTGAAGAACGAGGATTACGAGAACGACGAATGGAAGGCCTTCCACCAGATGGCCTGGCTCGACCCGCGCACGACTTCCGGTTCCTGGCGCATCGCGAAGGACTTTCCCGCCCTGCCCGCCTGGATCGTGAAGGCCGTGGGTGGCACCACGACGCATTGGTCCGGCGCCACCCCCCGCTTCAAGGACCACGAGTTCAAGGCCCTGTCCACCTATGGCAAGGTAGAGGGCGCGAACCTGCTGGACTGGCCCATCACCCTGGCCGAGATGGAACCCTATTACGACCGGGCCGAGATCGCGATGGGATCGACCCACCGCCATGGCCGCAAGGCGCTGCCGGCCAACAACAACTACAAGGTGTTCGCCAACGGGGCGGAGCGGGTCGGCTACAAGATGTACGCCACCGGCCCCTACGCCACGAACGCCGAACCCTATGACGGACGTCCCGCCTCGGTTCAGGACGGCTTCAACTTCCAGGGCGACAAGAGCGGGGCGAAATGGTCCATCATGGTGCGGGAGATCCCGCGCGCGCTGGAGACGGGGCTTCTGGACCTGCGGCCCGACAGCCATGCCGTGCGGATCACGCATGACGCATCGGGCAAGGCGGACGCGGTGATCTATGCCGACAAGGACGGACATCTGCACCGTCAGGCCGCGCGCGTCGTCTGCGTGGCCGGCAACTCGATCGAGACGCCGCGCCTGCTGCTTCTGTCCGACAGCTCCCGCTTCCCGAAGGGGCTGGCGAACGGGTCGGACCAGGTGGGCCGCAATTACATGCGGCACATGACGGGATCGGTCTATGCCCGCTTTGACAAGCCGGTGCGCATGTATCGCGGGGAAACCATGGCCGGCCTGATCGCGGACGAGGCCAAGCACGACCCGTCGCGCGGCTTCGTGGGCGGCTTCTACATGGAAACGATCTCCCTCGGGCCGGCCTTCCTTGCGGCCTTTGCGGAACCGGGTGCGTGGGGGCCCGAGTTTGCCGAGATCATGAACGCCTATGCCAACACCGCCGGCATGTGGATCGTGGGCGAGGACATGCCGCAGGAAACGAACCGCATCACCCTGTCCGACAAGGTGCGCGACCAGTGGGACATCCCGGTTGCCAACGTGCATTTCGACGACCACCCGAACGACGTCGCGATGCGCGAATACGGCTATGGCCGGGCCGAGGCGATCTATGGCGCGGTGGGTGCCATCGGGCATCACCGCACGCCGCCCTACCCCTCGACCCACAACCTCGGCACCTGCCGGATGAGCGAGCGGCCGGAAGACGGCGTCTGCGACCGCAACGGCCGGGCGCATGAGGTGGAGAACCTCTTCATCTCGGACGGGTCGCAGATGACGACGGGGGCAGCGGCGAACCCGACGCTGACCATCGTGGCGCTGGCGATGCGGCAGGCCGACCATCTGGCCGGCGAACTGAAGCGCGGCAACCTGTAAGCGGAAGGGGACGATCGCGATGTGCAGGGTTTTCATCGGCGCCGACCCGCAGCTTTGGGAAAGCCAGACCCGTTCCATCCGCATGGACGGGATGGTCACCAGCGTGCGGCTGGAAAACATGTTCTGGACCGTGCTGGAGGAGATCGCGGTGCGGGACGACATGAACGTGCCGCAACTGCTTCACCAACTGTACAACGAGTCCATCGACGAGGGGCATGATCTGGGCAACTTCACCTCGTTCCTGCGGGTGTGCTGTCTGCGGTTCATCGATTTGCGACTGAAGGGTCTGCTGCGCGACGGGACGGACGCGCTGCCGGCCGAACGGATCCTGAAGATCGAGGCGGAAAAGCGGTTGCTGCGCGCCCGCCCCGCACCCGGCCGCCCCAATTGAAAGCGTGCTTCCGGCGGCGGGGCGCACCCGCTGCCGGTTCGGAGGAAACCAAACGCCGTTCCGCCCGTTGACGGGGCATGTCGCGCAACCCGATCCAGACCCCGGCCGATGTGGCGCCCGCCTTCCGGGCGGCGCTGGAGCGTTTCGATCCCGGGCGGCGGTCCCTGATCCTGGGCCATTTCGACGCTGACGGGTTGTCGGCCGTGGCGATCCTGGCGCGGACGATGGACCGTCTGGACCGCCCGAGCGACATCCGCATCACCGGCAAGGGGGAGAACCCCTGGTCCCCCGCCCTGCGGGCCGAGTTGGAGGCGCGTCGCCCCGGCGGCCTGATCGTTACCGACCTTGGCGTGCGCGAAGGCGACATCCTGCCCGGAACACCGACCGTGCTGATCGACCACCACGTGCCCACCGGCACGCCCGGCGACGCCACCGTGATTTCGGGCAATGGATGGGTGCCGGAGCCGACATCCTCGCTGCTCGCCTATTGGTGTGCGGGCGCGCCCGAGGATCTGTCATGGCTGGCCGCGATGGGCCTGATCGGCGACATGGCCGCCGAGGAGTTTCCCGAACTGGCCGAGGCGCAGAAACACTTCGGCAAGACGGCCCTTCGGGACGCGGTGTCGCTGGTCAACGCGCCACGTCGGACGGCGTCGGCCGATGCCGGCCCCGCGCTGGCGCTTTTGCTGAAATGCGCCTCGCCCAAGGAACTGCTGAGGGGCGATCACCCCGAAACCGCCGTGCTGCGCGCCGCGAAGGCCGAGGTCGCCGCCGAGATGGAGGTGGCGAAACGTGTCCCCCCGAAAGTGCGCGGCGATGTGGCGATGATCCGCTTCGCCTCCCCCTGCCAGGTGCATCCCTTGGTGGCGCAGAGCTGGCGCGGGCGGCTGAAGGACAAGATCGTGCTGGCCGTGAACACCGGCTATCGCCCCGGCTGGATCCATTTCGCGGCGCGCACGGCCAACGGCACCGACCTCATCCGCTTTCTGGCCGACCACCGCCCGCCCGGCGCGGGCGAGGAATATGGCAGCGGGCACATCCAAGCCACCGGCGGCGCGCTGCGTCCGGCCGACTGGAACGACTTCGCCACCCGCATCGGCTTTCCCGACGAAAAGGTTCCTGAATGAACAGCCGCCCCCTGCGTCTCGGCTTTCCCGTCAAGGTGATGGGCAAGCCCGATCTGAAAAGCAACGACACGCGGCGCTGGCAGCAGAACCCGCATCTGAGGACCTCCTTGGAGTATCTGGACGCGATCCTTGACTACCTCGTGAAGGTGAACATCGACATGTACCGCATGTCGTCGGATCTGGCACCCTATGCCACCCACCCCGACATGCCCCAGTTCCACGACATGGTGGCCGAAAGCGATGCCGAACTTGCCGCCATCGGGAAGAAGGCGCGGTCGCTGGACATGCGGCTGTCCTTCCACCCCTCGCAGTTCGTGTTGCTGAACAGCCCCGATCCGGCGCTGACAAAGAAAAGCATCTGGGACCTGAGTTCGCAGGCCGAGATGCTGGACCGTATGGGAATGGGCCCCGAAGGCGTGATGGTGACGCATGTGGGCGGCGTCTATGGCGACCGCGAACAAAGCCGCGCCCGCTGGATCGAGGGGTACGAGCAATGCCCCGATCACGTCCGTCGCCGCCTTGTGCTGGAAAACGACGACATCCGCTTTTCGGCGGCCGACGTGCTGTGGATCCACGAACGCTGTGGCGTGCCACTGATCTTCGACCATCAGCACTACTGCTGCCTGAACCCCGAGGGGCTGGAGCTTCGCCCGACGGTGGAGCGGTTCGTGCGATCCTGGCCGGACGGTGTGCGGCCGAAGATCCACTTCTCCTCCCCCCGGACCGAATTGCGGGAGCTGAAGCGCAAGCTGAGCGAGAAGGAACGCGAGGCGCTGAAAGCCACGGCCAAGGGAAAGGCCGTTCCCCGCACCAAGACGGTTCTTCAGCCCCCGATCTGGACCGGACACGCCGACTTCGTCAATCCGTTCGAATTCATCGGCTTTATGCGTACCATGGCGGGGCTGGACTTCGACGTGATGCTGGAAGCGAAGACAAAGGATCTTTCGCTCCTGAAGCTTCGGGGCGATCTTGTCCGCTATGCCCCCGACATCGCGGCCCGCTTCGGCGTGAAGGGCAGCGCGGTCGAGGAGACGTTCGAGCTGGAAGAGATCGAGGACGATGCCGGCTAGAAGGCTCGCCCGGCGGGAAACACCGCCGGGCGAGCCGTTTCAGAAGAAGTCCACGAGCGTGTCGGTCAGCGTGCCGCGGAAGTTGTCGATGAAGATCGTTTCACCATTGGCGAAGGCGATCGAGGTTCCCGTGCTTGTGACCGTGGCACGTTCCTGAAGTGCGGCGATCGTCGAAACCCCACCCAGAAGCGCCGAGTCGATGCGCAGCACATCGCCCTGCCCGGTGTTGAAGTCGGTGATGCCCAGCCTCTGGTCCCCGAAGGCGAAGACGAAGGTGTCCGCGCCCTTTCCGCCGCTGGCGGTATCAAGCCCCGGGCCGCCATAGATCCAGTCGTTGCCCGCGTCCCCGTAAAGGGCGTCGTTGCCGGCCCCGCCATAGACCTTGTCGTTCATGTCGCCGCCGCGCACGATGTCGTCGCCGTCGTCGCCGTAGACCACATCTTCGCCCGCGTCGCCGTTCACGTCGTCAGCGCCAAGGCCGCCGTAAAGACTGTCCCCGCCCGCGCCGCCATAAAGGGTATCGTTCCCGCTGTCGCCGAACAGCCGGTCGGTGCCTTCGTTGGCATAAAGAAGGTCGTTTTCCGTCCCGCCGTAAAGGTCGTCGGTGTTGGCGCCGCCATACAGCGTGTCGTTGTCCTTGTCGCCATACAGGATGTCGTTCGATTCATTCCCGTTGAGGAGGTCGGCCCCGTTCCCGCCATACAGCGTGTCGAAGCCAAGACCCCCGGACAGGGAATCGTTGCCGCCATCGCCCGCCAGCAGGTCGTTGGCATCGCCGCCGTCCACCGTGTCGTTGCCGCCACCGCCATATAGCGTGTCGATGCCGAGGCCGCCGTACAGGATGTCCAACCCGTTGTCGCCATACATCAGGTCGTTGCTGCCGCCGCCTTCCATGACGTCGTTGTGCAGGCCGCCATACATCAGGTCGTTGCCTTCGCCGCCATAGACCTTGTCGTCGCCGTCGCCGGCTTCCATGCGGTCCGCGGCGCCGCCGCCATACATCAGGTCGTTGCCCACGCCACCGTAAAGCTGGTCATCGCCCACCGCATCCGCCGGGTCACCATAGATCGTATCGTTGCCGGCCCCGCCATAAAGCACGTCCACCCCGGGGCGACCCTGCAGCAGGTCATGTTCGGACACGGGCTCCACCGGGTCCACGTTGCCTTCCGCCGGCAGAAGCGAGGCGATTACCTCCTCCAGCCGGTCGCCCATGCCGATGATGATGATCTCCCCCCCGCCCGGAAGGGTGACGTGAAGATCGCGCGCCCCGGTCTGGTCCCAATCCACCGACGTGGCCTGGGCGCGGAAGCTTTCGGCGGTGAAACCCGCCTCGTTCACGATCAGCAGATCCCCTTCGGAGGGGGCGTAGTCGACGAGGATCGTCTGGCCACGCGGATGGGCCACGAAGGTGTCCCCCCCCGCGCCGCCATACATCTGGCTGACCCCGGCGCCCCCGATGATGCGGTCCGTGCCGCGGCCGCCGAACAGAAGATCATGTCCGCCCGTGCCACCGTTCACGAGGTCGTCGCCATCCTGCCCGTACAGGAAGTCGTCGCGCAGGTTGCCCAGCACCTGGTCGTTTCCGGTGCCGCCATACAGGAAGTTGTTCGCCTCGGCGCTGCCGTTCAGGGTGTCGTTGCCCGCGTGGCCGACCCCAAGGCCCAGATATTGCGCGATGTCGAATTCATTCGTCGCATCGTAATCCGGGTCGTTGGTCTGGTTGCGCAGCCGCCCCTTGATCAGGTCGATGGCCACGACCTCCCCTGCCGCATGGGTGGCATCCTCGCCGCCCAGCGTGAAGGCGTCCATGGCCGCGGCATAGCTGCCCTGCTGGACAAAGCGCAGCGTGCCGTCCGGGTCCATCCGCGACAGGTTGGACTCGCCATATTGGCTGCCCGTGAACCAGCCGATGGCAACGCCCTGATCGGCGAACCAGTCATAGGCCTGGGTGAAACCTTGGATCTCCGTCCGGTCCGAACTGAGGTTGTAGGCCTCGTTCCCCTGCGCGTTCGTTTCCGTCACGATGAGCGAGTCGTTCAGGATGGGGCCGTAGATCTGCTCCAGCGCGGCACGGACATCGTCGGGATCCGAAAGGCCCGTCGTGCCCAACCAGCCCGGATAAAGGTGGGCGGACCAGACAAGGCTGTCGCCCAGCCCGTTGCGGATGTAGTCCAGCGCACTGCCGTTCCCGATCTTGATGTCGGCCAGTTGCTGGAAGTTGGCGGAATAGTTCCAACCGCCCACCATGATCTTGGCATCGTCCGAGCGGGCGTCGATCATCTGCCCCAGCTCGACCATCTGCTGGGCGTAAAGGGTCACAAATTCCTGCAGGCCTTCGGACCGCTTGCCTGCATAGAAGGTGGCGGTGTTGTAGGCGGCCGGCTCGTTCACCACCTCGTAGGCATAGACGGCGTCGCTGACGGCGGGATGGGCGTCCATCCAGTCCAGCATCTGCGTCCAGGCCTGTTCCATGTTGTCGTAGACTTCGCCGGTCAGGGCATCGCGCATCTCGGCCAGCGCGTCCGAGCCGCTGGCGGTCAGGGTCTGGGCGTCCCCGTCCATCTGGACCATGATGAAGTTGAAGCCTTCCTTCGCGGCGGCTTCAAGAAAACGCTCGTATTGCGGATGAAGGCTTCCGTCCGCGTTGAAGCTGTTCGCGTTGAACGGCAGCCGCAGCGTGGTCACTTCGGGCAAGGCTTCGCGCAGGCGCGCGGCATAGAGTTCCGGATCGCCCCACATGCTGACGGGGATCGTCTGGAAGTCGCTTTGCCAAAGATAGTACTTGTCGTTGGCCGCGATATTAGCCTCGTAGGTGCCGTTCGCCTTGTCGATGGCGATCTGATCTTCTGCCTGAACCTGTAGGTTGATGATGTTCAGATCGGACGTGCTTGTCATGCGCAGCTCTTCCATGCGTTGCCTGAAACTTGCATCCCGATAGGCGCAAGTTCTTTACGATCCACAAAGACCCCACCCCCGGGGCCGCTCCTGCTTCATCCTGAGCGCACTCGTAAACAACTTATGGTTGCATATATTGCATCAGCCGGCTTTTCGACAAGACAACCCCAGCGATATTAAAATTTTATTAATTAG